>NZ_JBVVPQ010000010.1:0-175332 GCF_055811695.1 Bradyrhizobium sp. MI1.3
CGAGAAGGCGGTCGCGCGGCTGTGAGACGTGCTTCCCCTCTCCCCTTGTGGGAGAGGGTGGCTCGCCGCGGCAGCGGCGAGACGGGTGAGGGGTCTCTCTCCGCGAGTCCGACTGCGAGTCGAATGCGCGGAGGCAACCCCTCATCCGGCGCTTCGCGCCACCTTCTCCAACAAGGGGAGAAGGAAGAGAGCGCTATTTCAGCTTGCCGGTGGACAGATCCATGATCATGCGCGTGGTCAGATAAAGGCGCGGCACGATGCTGTCGAGTTTGACATATTCGGCGTCGTTGGAATGCGCGCCGAAACCCGACAGGCCCATGCCTTCGACCACGGCTCCGCTGGTCTTCAGCGCGGCAAACGCGGCATCGGTGCCGCCGCCGGTCGCCTTCTCGTCGACCTTGAGGGGCAGTCCGATCTCCCCATAGATGGTCTTGCCGTAGGCCGCCACGCGGCGCGAGGCGTCGTTGGCCTCCAGCGGCGGACGGCGCACCTCGAATTTGAGCGCGACCTTGGAGTCGGGCAGCAGGTGATTCTTGATCTTGTCCTGCAGCGCCTTCTCCAGCTCGTCGAAATCGGCGACCTTGAGGGCGCGCGCATCGGCCTGGGCCGTGGCCTCGGCGGGGATGACGTTGCGGTTGGTACCGGCCTTGGAGACCGTCCAGTTCAGTTTCAGGCCCTGCTCCGGTTTGGACAGGTCCTTCATCTGCAGCAGCTGATGGGAGAGTTCGTACAGTGCATTGACGCCGCCCTCGGGCCGCGAGCCTGCATGCGACGACTTGCCCTGTGCCGTGAGATAGGCCGAGCCGATGCCGCTGGTGGCCAGCCGCAGCGTGCCGTCGGTGCCGCCGCCTTCAAACGAGAACACCACATCCTGATCCGCGGCGAACCTGGTGATGGTGCTGCGCCAGCCGGGTGACGAGATCTCTTCGTCGCCATTGGTAAGCACCGTGAGCGTGCCGTAATCCCGGAAGCTCAGCTTCTGCAGCAACGCCACGGTATGGAGAATGAGCGCGACGCCCTGCTTGTCGTCGGCAATGCCGAGGCCGTAGGCCTTGTCGCCGTCGATGCGGAACGGTTGATCCTTCAGCATGCCCTTCAGGTACACCGTGTCCATGTGGGCGATCAGCATGATCTTCTTGCTGCCTGTGCCCTTGAATAGGGCGTGTACGGCCGGGCCGATCTTCTCGGGTGTGTCGTCGAGGCGGTAGACGTCGGTGGGTTGCAGGATTTCCACCGTGCCGCCGAGCTCCTTGAGCTGGCCGGCAACGCGCTCGGCGATCTGGTTCAAGCCTTCGACATCCTTGCTGCCAGATTCGATGCTGACGAGATCGCGCAGCGTGTCGAGCAGCGGCTGCTGCTCCTTTTGCGCCAGCGCATGGACGTCGACCACGACATTCGCACTGGGCTCCGCATGCGCCGGCATTGCCGCACATGCCAGCCAGAGCGACGCGATCAACGGAGCAACGAGCGATGGAGCAGGGTGGGATCGAGACATGCGTGGCGGCCCTAGGTTGGGGGATGGCGCGGTATGCCCGTGTTTCCGGCGCTTGTCACGCGCCCGGGGCACCCGGCATGCCCGGCCGAGGCGGACGTGATGGGAAGGGCCAGGGCGCCGGCCGCCTAAGCCTAAAGTCGTAGGATCGGATGGCGTGGGAGCTGAGCATTTTTGTCCCTCACATCGTGAGGGATGGAAATCGGACGACACTTGTTCCATGCTGGCCCCCAAGCCTCGGCAAGAAGGCCCACCGTCACAATCCATCAGGGTAGGAAATCATGAAAAGACGAGATTTTATCAAGGTCACCGGGCTTGGTGCGGCGGGTGTCGCCACGCTCGCCGCTCCAGCGATCGCGCAGACGACGCCCGAGATCAAATGGCGCATGCCGACGAGCTGGCCGAAATCACTCGATACGCTCTATGGCGGCGCCGAGATGATGGCCAAGATGGTCGCGGAAGCGACCGACAACAAATTTCAGATTCAGACATTTGCCGGCGGCGAGATCGTGCCGGGCCTTCAGGTGCTCGATGCCGTGCAGAACGGCACCTGCGAAATCGGCCACACCGCGTCCTACTATTATTTCGGTAAGGACCCGACCTTCACCTTCGGCTCGGCTGTACCGTTCGGACCGAACATGCGCATCAACCAGGCCTGGTACATGCTGGGCGGCGGCAGGGACATCCTCAACGAGTTCTACAAGAAGTATAACGTCGTCTCGCTGCTTGCCGGCAATACCGGCTGTCAGATGGGTGGCTGGTTTCGCAAGGAGGTGAAGACGCCCCAGGACTTCAGCGGGTTGAAATTCCGCATCGGCGGCTTTGCCGGAAAGGTGATGGCCAAACTAGGCGCGGTGCCGCAGCAGATCGCCGGCGGCGACATTTATCCGGCGCTGGAGAAGGGCACCATCGACGCCGCCGAATGGGTCGGGCCCTATGACGACGAGAAGCTTGGCTTCGTCAAGGTCGCGCCGCATTATTACTTCCCGGGCTGGTGGGAAGGCGGGCCGATGCTTCTGGCCTTCGTCAACCAGGACAAGTGGAATGCGCTGCCGAAGCACTACCAGAGCATCCTCGAGCAGGCGGGACACTACGCCAACAATTGGATGATGGCGAAGTACGACCAGTCCAATCCACCGGCGTTGCGGCGTCTGCTCGCGGCCGGCGCCAAGCTGCATCCGTTCTCGCCCGAGATCATGCAGGCCTGCTTCAAGGCATCAAAGGAGCTGCACACCGAAGTCTCGGCCACCAACCCGGACTTCAAGAAGGTCTATGAATCCCTGACCGCGTTCTCGAACAACGGATATCAGTGGTTCCAGGTTGCTGAAGTCGGCTATGACAACTTCATGGCGCGCAACTCGCAGAGCTGATCGCCGGACGCGATCGGCCCAAACGAAAGAACCCGGAGCGAAAGCTCCGGGTTCTTTTTTCGGGGCGGGCGCTATTGTTTCGGCTGGCCGAAGTCGAGCGGCGGCAGGTCGATCTGCGGGATCTCGATCTTGATGCTGTTGGGATCGATCGTGGACTGCACGCCTTTGTAGTGCATCACCATCGACGGGAACATGATCACGAGCAGCACCATGACGACCTGGATGACCACGAACGGCACCGCGCCCCAATAGATCTGTCCCGTTGTGACCGGCTCCATCCGCTTGCCGGTGACACGATCGGTGTAGCGCTCCTTCGGTGCGACCGAGCGCAAATAGAACAGCGCAAACCCGAACGGCGGATGCATGAACGAGGTCTGCATGTTGACGCCGAGGATGACGCCGAACCAGATCAGGTCGATGCCGAGATGTTCGGCAGCCGGCCCGAGCAGCGGGATCACGATGAAGGCGAGTTCGAAGAAATCGAGGAAGAACGCCAGCACGAACACGAAGGCGTTGACGAAGATCAGGAAGCCGATCTGGCCGCCGGGCAGGGAGGTCAGCAGGTGCTCGACCCAGACATGGCCGCTGACGCCGTAGAAGGTGAGCGAGAACACGCGCGCGCCGACCAGGATGAAGACGACGAAGGCGGACAGCTTTGCCGTCGATTCGGTGGCCTGACGAACGAGGTCCCAGGTCAGGCGCCGTTTCATGGCACCGAGAATGAGGGCGCCGGCTGCGCCCATCGCGCCGCCTTCGGTGGGCGTCGCGACACCGATGAAGATCGTGCCGAGCACCAGGAAGATCAGGAACAGCGGCGGCACCATGACGAAGGTGGTCTGTTGCGCCATCTTGGAGAGGAAACGGAAGCCCGTCAGCTTATCGATGGCCCAGTTCGCGATGGCGACGAAGAACGCGAAGAGGATGCCGAAGAACATGCTGAGCACGACGAAGTCGGCGCCGTGGGTCTCCGAATTCCGCATCATGAACCAGCCGAACACACAGCTCGCCAGGAACAGCACGCCGAGCGACCTCAGGCCGCGGTCGCCGCTCTCCTCACGGAAGCCGATGGCTTCCTTGGGCAGGCCCGGGGCGGCGTTCGGGAAAATCAGGGTCACAAGAAACGCGTAGCCTGCATAGAGACCCGCGAGCACGAGACCCGGAATGAACGCGCCCTCATACATGTCGCCGACCGACTTGCCGAGCTGGTCGGCCATCACGATCAGGACGAGCGAGGGCGGAATGATCTGCGCCAGCGTGCCGGAGGCCGCGATGATGCCTGTCGCCATGCGGCGGTCATAGCCGTAGCGCAGCATGATCGGCAGCGAGATCAGGCCCATCGAGATCACCGAGGCCGCCACGACGCCGGTGGTCGCCGCAAGCAGGGCGCCGACGAAGACCACCGCATAGGCAAGGCCGCCGCGGATGGTGCCGAACAACTGGCCGATGGTGTCGAGCAGATCCTCGGCCATGCCAGAACGCTCGAGCACCAGTCCCATGAAGGTGAAGAAGGGAATGGCGAGCAGCGTGTCGTTGTTCATGACCCCGTAGACGCGCTCCGGCAAAGCCTGGAGAAAGTCCGGGTGGAACTGACCAAGCTCGACGCCAATGATGGCGAAGAACAGGCCGACGGCGCCGAGCGAAAATGCCGCCGGATAGCCGAGCAGCAGCACGACGACGAGCGTCGCGAACATGATAGGCGCCAGATTGGCGATAATAAACGCGGTCATGACTTCCCCCTAAACCGTCGCCAACGGCTACTTTTTTTCGATCGCTTCGACGAGGTGCTCGACCTCGGCCTCCAGTGCGGACACCTGCGACTCGTGAGGGTCCGGGATCATGCCGCGCATGATCGCGATTCGCTTGATCAGCTCGGAAATGCCTTGAACGAGCAAAAGGGCGAAGCCGATCATGATCAGCGCTTTTGCCGGCCATTGTGGCAGGCCGCCCGCATTGCCGGATTGCTCGTTGATCTGGAGCGAGCGCAGGAAGAACGGTACCCCGGTGACGATCATGACAACGGTCAGCGGTATCAGGAAGAAGATGTGCCCGATGATGTCGATGATGTTGCGAGCCCGCTTCGGCATCATGCTGTTGAAGATGTCGATGCGGATGTGCTCGTTATCGAGCAGCGTCCAGGACGAGCACAGCAGGAACACAATGCTGAAAAGCACCCATTGCAGCTCGAGCCACGAGTTGGAGGACGTGTCCAACGTCTTCCGAATGATCGCATTCAGCGCCGAGATGACGACGGCGAGCAGGATCAGCCAAGCCAAACGCTTGCCCGTCCAACGTGTGAACGCGTCAATTCCATTGCTCAGCTTCAGGAGCGCTTGCAAGATTGGTCCTCCCCGATTTGCCCCAGCCGTCTTGACTGCGCCGAGTGGCGCGTTGGCTTGTCTCGCCGCGCAGGCATGAGGCAGCCGCACCAAACCAGCGAGTTTGCCGCCAGTCAATCGGAAGTTTGTTGATAGTTAAGGGGAATAAGCCGCGGCCGGGCAGCCGATGCTAGCCGCCGGTGACGCTCATGTGTCTGGAGACGCTGGGGCGGTCGTGGCGGCGGTCGATGATGAAATCATGGCCCTTGGGCTTCAGGCCAATGGCGCGGTCGATCGCATCCGCAAGCAGCGAATCGTCGTCCGATGCACGCAGAGGTTTGCGCAAATCGGAGGCATCCTCGTGGCCGAGGCAGGTGTGCAGCGTTCCCGTGCAAGTGACGCGCACGCGATTGCAGGATTCGCAGAAATTATGGGTCATCGGGGTGATGAAGCCGAGCTTGCCGCCGGTCTCGGCGACGCTGACATAGCGCGCGGGCCCGCCGGTGCTCTCGGCCAGATCCGTCAACGTGAACTGCTGGGCGAGGCGCGCGCGCACCAGCGACAGCGGCAGGTATTGGTCGATTCGTCCGGATCCGATCTCGCCCATCGGCATGACCTCGATCAGCGTCAGCCCCATGCCCTTGCCGTGGGCCCAGCGCATCAGGTCGGGAAGCTCGTCCTCGTTGAGGTTCTTCAGCGCAACGGCATTGATCTTGACCGCGAGGCCCGCAGCGCGTGCCGCCTCGATACCTTCCAGCACCTTGTCGATCTCGCCCCACCGGGTGATCTCGCGAAACTTTTGTGGGTCGAGCGTGTCGAGCGAGACGTTGATGCGGCGGACGCCGCAATCGGCGAGTTCGCTCGCGTATTTCGCAAGCTGGGTGCCGTTGGTGGTCAGCGTCAGCTCGCTCAATGCGCCGCTCTTGAGATGCCGCGACAGCGAGCGCACCAATGTCATCACGTTGCGGCGGACCAGCGGCTCGCCGCCGGTGAGCCGCAGCTTCTTCACGCCCTTGGCAATGAAGGCGGAGCAGAGCCGGTCGAGTTCCTCCAGCGTCAGCAGGTCAGCCTTGGGCAGGAACGTCATGTCTTCCGACATGCAGTAGAAGCAGCGCAGGTCGCAGCGGTCGGTGACGGACACGCGCAAATACGAGATGGTCCGTCCGAACGGATCGGTCATCGCGCTCGACAGCGCGGCGCGGGGGCTCGCGGAAAGTCCGTTCATACCAAATGCCTTGTCACTTGCGGCGGCGGGAGCAGCTTTGCTTCAGCGGCGCCCTGAACGCAATCTAAGCATCGGAGGCGTCAGAGACAATTGGGGGGATGACGGAGGTCAGCGCTTGCCCGTGTTCGGATCGGGGAACGGCGAGCCCGCAGCCGGTGCGGCAGCAGCAGCCGGGGCGGTGGCGGGCGCCGCCGGTTTCGGCTTCTTCAGCCGGTGCGGCTTGCGGACCGGTTTTGGCGGAACGGCCGGCTGGAGCTCCGCGAAAACCGGGTTGGGGTCGGTGGTGACCGAGGCGGGCGTCGTGAAGTCGCCGGGGTTCTTGATGACGTTCACCGGCACGCTTACCGGCTGGTATTTCGGCAGCGCGAAAGCGACCGTGAAGGGGACGTCGGGGGCGGGAACCGATACGGAGCAGGGGGTCTTGCAGCCCTGTCCGAGCGAGGTCGTGGCGTCAGCACCCGCAGGATTGGATTCGAGCCGCACCTGGACGGTCGGCGGGGCCGATTTGAACATGTTCCAGGAAGTTGAAGACATCGAGGAGCAGCCGGCAAGGCTCGTTGCCCCGAGGACGCTCACTCCAGCTAATGCAAACGAGATGACACGACGCATGACATTCACCTAGTGCGGCGAACCGCCACACCCCGGACAAACTTAGGAGTGTCGTTCCGAGCGAGCAACCGGCGGGCCTCGCATAGTTAATAGATGGTTAACGCGGGATTTCTGCGGAATAATCAAGCTATCTCAGCTATTTGAGATCTGCCTGCGCAGTCATCAGGCTGCTGGCGGCTGCCGGCAGGTCGCGCATGTGATGGATCAGCCGGTCCGGCTTCAGCTCGGCGATCGGGACGTCCGTATAGCCGAAGCTGACCCCGATCACGGGAACTCCGGCGCGCCGGGCCACGCCGACATCGGGTCCGGCGTCGCCGACCATGATGCTGGCTTTGACCTCGCCGCCGGCCCGCGCCACCGTTTCGCGGAAAATGGTCGGATCGGGCTTTTGGACGCCAAAAGTGTCGGCGCCGCAGATCGCGGCGAAGCGTCGGCTCAGGTCGAGCTGGTCCAGCAGGCGCTTCGACAGCCATTCCAGCTTGTTGGTGCAGACCGCGAGACGATGGCCCTGGGCCGCAAAATGGTCGAGTGCGGCCTCCAGTCCCTCGAAGGGCCGGGATTCGACGGCGATATTGTCAGCGTAATAAGCGATGAAATCGGCCGTCATCCGGTCCATGTCGGCAACCGTGACGCTGCGGCCCTCGGCCTCCAGCCCCCGCTCGATCAGCTTGCGGGCGCCGGCGCCGATCATGTTGCGGGCCGAGGCCATCGGCACGGGCGGCAGCCCTTCGCGGTCGAGCACGTAATTGAGCGCGGTGATCAGGTCGGGCGCCGTATCCACAAGCGTGCCGTCGAGATCGAAGACGATGGTGTGGGAGGGGGTCATGGTCCAGCGCTACCGGCCCGGCCCTGCCCACGCAAGGGCCGAAGCCATAAGATCACCTTATAAGGTGGGGCGGGAGGCCTGTTCCCCAGACCCTGTTCTCCGAGGGAAAACGAGGCTACACAGGCCGCCGCGAGCCTATAAGGCACGACACTCGTAATTCAGGGACGGCGCAAACGTGAATATGGACCAGTTGAAGCGGCAGGCTGCGGCGCGCGCCCTCGAGGACGTCCGTGACGGCATGCAGCTCGGGCTCGGCACCGGCTCGACCGCAAAACATTTCGTCGAGCTGCTCGGCGAGCGGGTCCGCGCCGGACTGAAAGTGATCGGCGTGCCGACCTCCGAGGCGACGCGCCTCGATGCAATCCGCTGCGGCGTGCCGCTGACCACGCTGGATGAGATCGACCATCTCGACATCACCGTCGATGGCGCCGACGAGATCGACTCCGAACTCAATCTGATCAAGGGCGGTGGCGGCGCGCTTTTGCGCGAGAAAATCGTGGCGGCCGCCTCGGATCGCATGATCGTGATTGCCGACGACACCAAATGGGTCCCGACACTTGGCCGCTTTCCGCTGCCGGTCGAAGTCATCCCGTTCGGGCTTGGGGCAACGCGACGCGCGATCGAGAAGGCGTTTGCGGAATGCGGCGTTTCCGGGGAGATGGCGGTCCGCAACGGCAAGGACGGCCACGTTTTCGTCACCGATGGCGGCCACTGGATCGTCGATGCCCAGCTCGAAAAGATTGAGGATCCCGCCCGCCTTGCCACGGCGTTGAGCGCGATCCCCGGCGTCGTCGAACATGGTTTGTTCATCGGCTTGGCCAGCTCGGCTGTTTTGGCGGGTGGCGAAGGAATTCGCGTGATTGAACGGCGAAAGCCGAAAGGAGACTAGGAATGAAGAGCGTTTTGAAATTGTTGCCGGTCGCGACTCTGGCTGTGGGACTGGCCCTCTCGGTCGCCCCGGCCGGGGCCCAGCAGGCCGCGGCGCCGAAATCGTCGCCGGCCGCCGTCGCGGCCGCCAAGGAGATCCTGGCGATCAAGAACGCCAGTGCGATGTACGCCAACGCGGTGCCCGGCCTGGTCGAGAAGACCAAGATCGCGCTGATCCAGCAGAACCTAAACTACCAGAAGGACCTCACCGAGGTCGCCCAGATCGTCGCCCAGCAGCTCAAAGGCCGCGAGAGCGAAATCGGCGATGGCATGGCGCAGGTCTATGCCAGCGAGTTCACCGAGCAGGAGTTGAAGGATCTCGTCACCTTCTACAAGTCGCCGCTGGGCAAGAAGCTGATCGAGGCCGAGCCGCGCGCGATCGGGCTGAGCATGGCCTTCATGAACTCCTGGGCCCAGAACTTCTCCGAGACCGTGATGGGCAACTTCCGCGCCGAGATGCGCAAGCGTGGCAAGGAGATCTGACAGTTCCTATCTGATCAGAATCCGGATCATGTTCTGAAAGAGGTCGGAGTGGACAATGGCTGAATTCGACGTCGACCTCTTTGTCATCGGTGGCGGTTCGGGCGGCGTGCGTGCCGCCCGCATCGCGGCCGGCTACGGCGCCCGCGTCATGATCGCGGAAGAGTACCGCATGGGCGGGACCTGCGTGATCCGCGGCTGCGTACCGAAGAAGCTGTTCGTCATCGGCTCGCATTTCCGTCACGAGATCGAGGACGCCGCCGGCTTTGGCTGGACCGTTCCGCCTGCGACCTTCGACTGGCCGACGCTGATTGCCAACAAGGACAAGGAGATCGCGCGTCTGGAGGCGGCTTACACCGCCAATGTCGAGAAGTCAGGCGCGCAGATCGTCAAGAGCCGGGCGGTGATCGAGGACAAACACACGGTCCGCCTGCTCGAGAACGACCGGAAGATCACCGCAAAATACATTTTGATCGCCACCGGCGGCGCGCCCAATCACGGTGCTCCGATTCCCGGCATCGAGCACGTGATCTCCTCCAACGAGGCGTTTCACCTGACCAGGCTGCCGAAGCGGATCGTGATCCAGGGCGGCGGCTACATCGCGCTGGAGTTCGCCGGTATCTTCGCCGGCTTCGGCTCCGACGTCACAGTCATCTATCGCGGCGACAACATTCTTCGCGGGTTTGACGAGGATGTTCGCGCTCACGTCCGCGCCGAGATGGAGAAGCAGGGCATCACCATCCTCACCGGCTGCACGGTGACGAAGGTCGATCGGCACGGCGAGGAATTCACCACGCATCTGTCGAACGGATCGAGCCTTGCCTCCGACCAGGTGATGTTCGCGATCGGCCGCCATCCGGCGGTGGCCAATCTCGGCCTGGAGAAGGCCGGCGTCGCCATCAATCCGCGGAACGGCGGCATCGCCGTCGACCATTTCTCCAAGAGCTCGGTCGACAGCATCTATGCGATCGGCGACGTCACCCATCGCTTCAACCTGACGCCGGTCGCGATCCGCGAGGGCCATGCGTTCGCCGACACCGTGTTCGGCAAGCGCGAGGTTCAGGTGGATCACGCCAACATCCCGACGGCCGTGTTCTCGCAGCCGGAGGTCGGCACCGTCGGCCTCACCGAGACCGAGGCGCGCGCGCAATTCAGCCATGTCGACATTTACAAGACCACGTTCCGCCCTATCAAGGCGACGATGTCGGGCCGCGATACCCGCGTGCTGATGAAGCTCGTCGTCGACGGCGCCTCCGACCGCGTGCTCGGCTGTCACATCGTCGGCGATGCCGCGGCCGAAATCACGCAGGCGGTCGCGATTGCGGTGAAGATGAAGGCGACCAAGGCCGATTTCGATGCGACAATTGCGCTGCATCCGACCGCGGCCGAAGAGCTCGTCACCATGCGCACCCCGACCGCCCGCCACGTGCGCCAGGCGGCGGAGTAAACTCCGCTCAGCCGTACAAATATCCGACCGGCTTGCCCTCGGTCCGCAGAGGACGGATGTCCTTCTGCGTGATGATCTGACCGGCGAGGCCGTCGATCTCGTCGCGTTGCGTCGGCGTCCAGCTGCGGAGGTCGTTCATGCCTTTGAGAAGGCCGAGCCGAAGGACCTGCGTGTTCTCACCGATACCGACGAGGCTTGTGGCGTTCTTGCCTGCCGTCACCACGTCGCCGGCCGTGAGCTCAAAGGTCTCGCCAGTCTTGTTCCTGAATTCGGCCGTGCCGCGGATCACGCGGTAGATCACGACCTCGCCCTTGGCGAAACAGGTGGTGTCCGCCGCTGCCGCCGTGCTCTTGGGCAACAGCGATTGGCCGCGCGGGTCGGTTGCGATGATGTGGCCGGCGACGAGATGACCGCTCGGCACTTCGATGCCGATGTCGCGCACATAGACCGGCATGGATGATTTGACCGGGCTGTCGGTGAGCGGCTTGAACAGCGCATCGAGCGCCAGCGGGTCCTGGAGCCAAAAGCCTGCGTCCGCAGGGCGATCATGCAGAGAGTGGCTCCACGCCACCCGTGGCGTCTCGTCTTCGTTGATCTGATCCGGGCCGACAATGGTCGGGTTTGGAAAGGTCGTCGGATCGGTGATGAAGGCTTCGAGGAATTTGCCGGAATAGCCCATGGAAATTGGATCCGGCGCCACCGTTTGTGGCGTCTTCAAATTCTCTTCGGTCGACAATCCGGACCAGGTGTAAAATAGCTGGCGGTGCACGATCGCGCTTTGCAGCATCACCGCGCCCGGGCCGACATTGTAGAAGCGCCCGTCATAATCGAAGGTGAACGCGCCCGAGGTGACCAGCACGAGCTGAAAGCCGCCCGGTGGCAGATGAAGATGGAAATCTGTCGGTCCGGTGTCGGGCAGATAGATCGGCAGATTGGTCGCGACCTCGTGCAGCAGGAAAGTTTCGTTGTTGGCGTGAAAGCCCTCGTTGGCGCGATTGTAGAGGGCCTGCGGCCGGTACGTCGCCTCGAACTTCGCATTCCGGTCGCGGTCGATCGCCACGAAATCCCGGTCGTTGAGGCGAAGGGGGGCGCCGTCCGGGCGGGTCAGGCCGGTGATTTTGAGATCGCCGGCGGCATGCACGTTCATGGCAGTCTCCGATTCTAGGCCGCTCACCCGGTCTCTCTCGGCGCACGCATCTTGCTGCTGCAATCAGGAGAGCAGGGGATCAGGCCTGATGCTGCCTTGCGAATTTTGGGCCAGTCTCGGCGCCGCGCGGCACGGAGGCTTTGCGACCCGCCGCCACTCGAAGAAAAATCAAGGTTGCACCTGAGGTTAGATGACACGCTTCGCCAGCCTGCATGGCCATGTTCGCCCAGTCTGCAAGCCTGGCGACGAGACGTGTCTTGTCTAATTTGTCGGCATTCTGGCGCGGACGTGCAGCCGCGCCGATCAGGAGAAGTTGGCGGCCGGGGGTCTGAAGCCGTTCATTCGAAAGATCGACGCACCGTCCGCTCGCGCTTTCCGTACGGGCTGTCAGCCCACTTCGCCATGTCTGCTGCACGCGCCTCGATCAGCTCGCACCAGAGGCAGCTGAGCTCCGCACGACCTTTGGCCGAGAGCATCGGAATGAGGCCATGGCCGCAGCCGGCACAACATTTGACGCGATTCAAGGTTCTCCCCGCGAGCTTCCGAATTCAGGAGCGACATTGTTGCTCCCGAAGCTTGCGCGGGCGCTATGAGGGCGTAGGGACGCTTGCCGGCGCGGCGCTCGTCCCCGAGATCGTCGCGTCTGCGATCCAGCGCGACACGGCGGCGATGTCCTCCGCATTGTCGCGGAAGGCACGAAGCTGGAATTCAGCCGAGCTGCCACGCTCGACGATGGTGCGGCAGTGTTCGACCTCGGCGGCGCAGTTCAGCGTGGCCGCGTCCCCGGCGACGTCCTCGATCACGCGGGAGAGCAGTTCGGAGATCTCGACCGGCCCCTCCCTGGAGGCAAAGATGCAATCGGTGCCGTAGCGCTGGGCTCGCCATTTGTTCTCCACCGCAATCGCGCGTTCGACCGCGGTGACCTCTTTCGACAGATGAGGTCGCAGGTAGAGATAGCGCGTCAGGCAGCGATAGAGCGAGGCAATGGCAACGGCGTCGTCGACGAAGGTGCAGGTATCGGGCGCACGCAACTCGAGGGTCGGGTGCTTCATGGATGGGCGCATGGCCCACCAGATGTGGCTTTCATCGGGGATCACGCCGGAGCGTTGCAAGGCGCCGACATATTCGTCGTAATCTTGCCTGCTCTCGAACAATTCGGGCAGGCCTGTGCGCGGCAGCTCGGAATAAGCGGCGAGCCGGTAGCCCTTCAGACCGGTCTTGTGTGAATTCCAGAACGGAGAGGAGGCCGACAGGGCGATGAACAACGGCAAATGCGGCAGCATCGCTCGCATCACCGCCGTGCGCTTTTCGGGATCGGGCAGCTGGACGTGCACATGCATGCCGCACATCAGGTTGCGGTGGCCGATGCTGCGCAGATCCTCGATCATCTCCTCGTAGCGCGGCTTGGGGCTCGGCTGCGACATGCGCCAGACCGCGGTCGGATGCGTGCCGCAGGCCATGATCACGAAGCCGTATTGTGCCGCGACGTTCGCGACTTCGCGCCGCAGGAAGCGAAGCTCTTCGCGCGCGTCGGCGACGTCGACATGAACGTTGGTGGCGACCTCGAGCTGGGACTGCAACATCTCCCGCATCGCCTGGCCGCCTGTCGACCAGTTTGCAGATTCGAAAAGCTCATTGGGGGTCTGAATCGCGACCTCCAGGCTACGGCGATCGGCGAGGAAGTATTCCTCCTCGATGCCGAACGAATATTCCGCAGCCTTGCCGCGTCCGCCGCCGAGCGAATGACGAGGTGCTGCTTGTCTTCCGAGGAATCGAGCCGCAGCAGTTTTAAAACGTCTGATGCAAATGTCATTGTGCCACCCGGCCAAGGTATTTACCTGCGGGCGTTAATCCTTCTGACGGGGGCGGGTTCCGCGTCGAGCCCACCGGAAATTGCAAGGTCGAACGGAACAATTTTCGCGCTTTCGGACGCACGTGCGACCAGCGCGTGATTCGCGGGCACTTCCGTCCAGTCCGTTTCCTTGTCGAACGGCTCGGACACGACGATGACCTGGCCGCCAGCCTCGCGGAAATACAGCGTGTTGGCGGCATCGTTGACCGCGACCCGGAAGGCATAGAGATCGCGGCCGTTGGCGATGGCACTGGTGAAGCGTAGCCGCTCACGAAGCTCGCCTTCGTTGACGAGATCGACGAGGGCCCGCAGCACGCGATGCGTCGCACCCAAGGGATCGGCATCGAGCCCCGCGCCCATCATGGCGAGAAATACGGCTTCCGAATCGGTCGTGCCTGTCCGCGAAGGATAGTAGGCGTCGGGGATCAGCGCCTCGACCTTGCGCCGTAGGCGATTCCAGCTGCCGACGAAACCGTTGTGCATGAACATCCAGTGGCCGCAGGCAAAGGGATGACAGTTCTGCCGTGTCACCGCCGTGCCGGTGGCGGCGCGCACATGGGCGAAGAACAGATGCGAGCGCAGATGCCGGCAGAGATAGCGGAGATTTTCGTCCGACCAGGCCGGGCGTGTTTCACGATAAAGACCAGGCTCCGGATGCTCGCCGTACCAGCCGAGACCGAAGCCGTCGCCATTCGAGCCGGCCGTCGACTGGAGCGAGCGGATGCTTTGCGCGATCAGCGAATGCTCGGGCTCGGTGACGTAGGGCTCGAAGGACGTGGTCTCGCCACGGTATGCGATCCAGCGACACATGGGAATCCTGTCAGGAGATGCTTGCTGAAATGTATCAACGAACCTGACAGGAGGATGGTTCCCGACAGCGAGTGTCGGGAACCAAGTGGTCACTACACCGGCACCGGAATCAATGGAGCAACCTCGCGATCCAGCGCGTTCTCGCTAGCTGCGAGACCTTGCGCGACGCCGACCCGGTCGGCCTCGGGACGGTTCTGGCTCATCTTGCGCTTGCCTTCGAACCGCACGACGGGAATGCGCACGCCGACGATTCCGCGCAGCTGCGCGGCGATGAAATCCGCAGGGGCATCCGTCACGGCCCAAGGCTTGGCACGCGATCCTTCGTGCCTGTTCGTGAGCCGCGTCACGGCGTCGAGCAGGCGCTCGGGCTCCTGGAAGAATTCGACCGGGCCGTAGGCATGCACCGCGACGTAGTTCCAGGTCGGCACGACCTTTTCGGTCTCCTGCTTGGTCGCGTACCAGGACGGCGTCACATAGGCGTCGGGACCGCTGAAGATCGCCAGCGCATCTCCGATCGGCGGCAGTTTCCATTGCGGATTGGCTTTCGCCACATGTCCGTACAGCACGCCATGCTCGCCTTCGCTCTCATCGAGAAAGAGCGGCAGCGGTGTGGCGACCGGGCCTTCGGTGGTGGCCGTGACCAGACTGGCGAGGCGGGCGCCGCGAATGGTCGCCCGGATGCTCTCGATATCGTCCTTGAAGGCGGGAGGGATGTACATGGTCTATCTCCGGTGTTGGTCTGGAGATAGCCGGAATCTGGCCTATAATAAACTGCCAGTTATCGCCTATTTAATCAGTCCAGTTCGGCGACGGCCTGTGCGAGAAGCCTGCAGCCGCGCTCGATCTGTGACACCTCCAGTGCCGAATAGCCCATGACGAGGCCGACTGTCTTCCGCGGTCGGCGAGGTCCGACGAACAGTGCCGAGACGGGATAGATGCCGACGCCCTTTGCATGGGCCACCTTGATCAACGCGTCCTCTCGCTTCTGTGGCAGGTTGTCGAACCACGCCACGATGTGCAGGCCGGCGGCCGTGCCCTCGATCCGGACGCGATCCCCGAACCGGCGGCGAAGCGCGTCGAGCAGCGTGCGCTGGCGTTCGGCGTTGCGCCGGCGCACGCGTCTGATGTGGCCGTCATAGGCGCCGCTTTCCAGCATCGACGCGAGTGCGTCCTGTTCGATCAGCGGCGTGTGCCGGTCCATGATCTGCTTGGCGGCGGCGAACAGGGATCGCAGGGCGCTGGGCACCACCAGATATCCAATCCGCAAGGTCGGCGACAGCGTCTTGGAGACGGTGCCGAGATAGATCACGTTGCCGCCGCCTTCCAGCGCATGCAGCGGCGGGATCGGCTTGGTGTCGTAGCGATACTCGCTGTCGTAATCGTCCTCGATCACGTAGGCGTCGTTTGTCCGGGCCCAGGCGAGCAATTGGTGCCGGCGTCCGATCGGCATGACGCCGCCGAGCGGATATTGATGCGACGGCGTGACATAGGCGAGGCGGGCTTCGACGCCCTCGAGCCGCGTGGTCTCCAATCCATCCGCGTCGACGGGAATCGGGATCGTCTTGGCGCCCGTCGCCGCAAAAGTATGCCGCGCCATCTGGTAGCCGGGATCCTCCATCACGAAGCGGTCGCCGGCATCGAGCAGCAGGCGCGCGCAGATGTCGAGGCCTTGCTGCGAGCCGTTGACGACGACGATCTGATCGACCTCGCAGCGGACGCTGCGCGACCGCCACAGATAGCCTTGGAGCGCGGTCCGCAGCCGCAGCGCGCCGCAGGGGTCATCATAGGCCAGCCGCTCGGGCTTGCGTGCCATCGCAGCAGTCACGGCCTTCTTCCATGCCACTACCGGGAAATCCGACGGCGCGAGCTCGCCATAGCGGAAGTTGGCGACGAGCCCGCGCGGCGACTCGGTCCAGCGCGGCGGGTCTTGAAGCAACCGGTCCCCGAAAGCCGACAGCCGCACCTTCCGCGCCGACGGTCGCGACACTACGCGCGCGTGTCCTCGCTCGACGACGGCGCGAGCCACACGCGGCCGCGCGCCATGGCGTGTCTCGATGAAGCCTTCGGCGGCGAGCTGTTCGTAGGCGATCGTCACGGTCGAGCGTGCCACGCCCATCTCGCCGGCCAGCGCGCGGGAGGACGGCAGCAAACCGTCGATCCCGTACACCCGCGCCAGGATCTGATCTCTCAAGGCCTCGTAGATCTGGCGCGCGCCCATGCGGTCGGCACGGGGCGCGGGATTGGTCTTCATCTGGGTCATCCACATTCCAAGCCGGCATTCGCCCGAGCGGACGATGTCGGAATGTGGTTCTAATCCCGTTCGCCGAGAGTTTCGACGTAAGCCTTGCCGTAGGGATGAAAATGCTCCTTGCGGCCCTGGTCCCACAGTGCCCTAAGGCCGGGCGTCGTGATGTCCCAATCCGGCCGGCACTTCATGCCGACTGCCCTGAGGTCCTGGCGGAGCTCTTCGACGGTTGGACGGCCGAAGAACCAATAGCCGTTGTAGATCTTGTGAATGACGAGGCCGGGCTCGAGCACGATCACGTGCGGAATCATCGGATTGTGGACGGGGTCGGTGTATTCGGCGATGTCGAGATCCTTCTGAACGAGGCGCCGCGAATCCGAGAGGAAGGGCCAGTGCGCTCCGACGCCGCTGCGATATTCGCTGGTCTGGGTGATGTTGTCGGTCGTGATCGTGACCATCCGGCAATAGCCCACCTCCATCTCGCGATGGAGCTGGAGCAAGCCTTCGGCCTGGCGGCGATCCTTCGGACAGTATCCGCCGCGGCCGAGCACGAGCACCATGGGAGCGCCCGCCTGCAGTTCGGAGAGCTTTCGGTGCTTGCCGGTGTGGTCGCTGAGCTCGTAATCCGGGAAGGTTACTCCCGGCATGATGTCAGGTCGCATTACGCTCTCCCAGTTTTACAGATCAATCACGACGTCGTTTCGGGGCCGTGCGCAGCAGATCAGGACATTGCCGTCCGCCGGCGGATCGAGCGGATCCGGCGCATAGTCGACCGTCCCTGCGATCAATCCGCTCTCGCAATTATGGCACACGCCGGTCCGGCACGACCAGCGCACGGGAACGTCGCAGGCTTCGGCCAATTCCAGCAGGCTGGCATAGGCCGGTCCCCAGCGGACATTGAGGCCGCTGCGGGCGAACGAAACCATCGGGCCGGGGCCAGGAGCGCCGACCGGCGGGTGCGCTCGCTTCTGCGGAGAGGATGCTATGCCGGGCGTCAAGGACGGTCCGGCGCCGAACAATTCGGTGTGGATGCGATCCGGTGCGATGCCCAACGTGGTGAGGCCAGCTTTCAGATCGCTCATGAAAGCTGTCGGTCCGCACAGATAGAAATCGCCGTCACGCGGCACGCTCAGGCTCTGGAGCAGGCGTGCGTCGAGATGTCCGGCTGTATCGAACGCGACATTGAGACGATCGCCCGGGTCAGGCGCGCTGTAGCAGACGTGGCTATGGTGACGAGAGAGCCCACCTAGCAATTCGCGCGCCTCGGCGGCGAACGCATGTTCGCGGCCGTTGCGGGTGCCGTGCAGCCACCACACGTCCCGCGTCGTCGCTTCAGCGGCGAGGGCGTGGAGCATCGCGAGCACCGGGGTGACGCCGATACCGGCGCTCAGCAGGACGACGGGCCCGGTGCCCGGTTGTAGCGTGAAACTGCCGCGTGGCGCACCGAGCTGCACGGCAGCGCCGTCCACCAGCTCGTCGGCGATGTAACGGCTGGCGGCGCCGTGCACTTCGCGCTTGATACTGATGCGATAGGACGCGGCATCGGCGCCGCTCGATAGCGAATAGCTGCGCGTCATCGCCTGCGCACCGGAGGGCGCGAGCCTGATGACGACGAACTGACCGGGCAGGGCGGCCGGCACGGGATGTCCGTCGGCGGGTTCGAGGATCAGCGACGTCACGTTGCCGCTTTCGGCGATCTTGCGCGCCACGCGAAAGGAGCGGAATCCGCGCCAGGCCGGAGGAGGGCTCGCCGCCGGCCCAAGCCCGGCGTTCCCCGCGGTCTTGTTGTCCTTCTGCTGCTCGAGCAGCGCCTCGAATGAACGGTGCCAGCCGCGGCTCAGCGCGGGAATCCGCAGCGCGCGCTCGAGGCGTTCGTGCGGATGCGGCGGCAGGTAAAGCAACGCATTGATCTCGGACACGCTCATGCGCTCGGGTCCCACGGCGATCTGCGTGATCTCGTCACCGGCCTCGACGTCGCCTTCCTCGATCACACGAAAATAGAATCCCGGCCGCCCGTGCCTGACGAGCAGCGCGGCCATGTCCGGCTCGTCCATGCGAATGCCGAGCCGGTAGCAGGTGACGCGCGGCTGGGTCACTTCGAACACCGCGGAGCCGATCCTGTAGCGGTCTCCGATGCACACGTTGGTGTCGGCGAGGCCCTCGACCGTAAAGTTCTCGCCGAACTGGCCATGAACGAGGTTCGATCGACCCAGATGCTCCTGCCAGTACCGATAGGATTCCTCCTGATAGACGAATACGGCACGATGTTCGCCGCCATGACCGGCCGTATCGCCCTGGCCGTCGCCATCGATGTTGAGCCGGCGCACCCTGCGCGGGCCTGCGACCTGCGCCTTCCAGATGCCGGTGTGGACGGTCCGACCCTGCCAGGCGACGTCGCGCGGCAGGCCGACATTGACCGAAAGCAGATTTGCCATTGCGTGTTCCCGATCTGACTGCGCGGTTCTGCCGTCATCCTTGCATTCGGATGGGGTTTTTGGCTCGTTAGTCGTTGTTAGACGTTGCGAGCAAGCCTTGCCACCGGCGGCCTTGAGGCCAATCTCAGATGGCATAACGAGAACACAGTCAAACGGGAGATCACGATGGATGATCAGGGTAAGCTGGCCGCGCTCCAGCGCCATTGGGACGCTTCGGACGCGAACGATTTCGAGGCCGAGCACGACATTTATCGCGAGGACGCGGTGCTCGACTATCCGCAATCCGGCGAGCGCATCCGCGGTCGCAGCAACATCCAGCAGAGCCGGTTCGTACAACCGAACAAGAAGCGCTTCACGGTTCGGCGCATCGTCGGCGGTAACGATCTCTGGGTAAGCGAATTCGTGCTGACCTATGACGGCGTGCCGTCCTACGTCGTGAGCATCATGGAATTCCGCGACGGTCTGGTGGCGCACGAGACGCAGTATTTCGGCGACGGGTTCGAGCCGTCGCCCTCGCGGGCGCATCTTGTCGAGCGGGTGGGGTAACACGGGCTCGGTCGCAACACGGAACCCGATGCGGCGGCTGGTCGCAGTCGCGTCGCCTTGATTCCGACAGGCCCATCTTTATGTGTGGAAGGAACAAGAATCCGGGCCCCTCTGGCGAGGACGCCGACGCTGTCGGCAAAACCTCGTGATGTCGGATGACCTGTCCCGCGCGAATGCGATGGATCGGCCGATCGTCGGGCCTTCTTGAGAGCCTCTCCGACCCAATCGTCCCCATCGCAGCTCCGTGCGGTCATTTCGCAAGATAAGGGAGCAACGATGTCCGACGCCAAGCATTCCAATCCGATCGAAATCGAAATCACCGAGCCGTCCAGCCTGAACGAGCAGGCTGCGGTGGCGCTGGTGATTGTCGGCGCGCTGGTTGCGGTTGCCGACCGCCAAGTTTCGCCGGTCGAACGCGACGAGGTTGTCCGGTTCATCCGGGATCGCAAGCTGGCACCGCACATATCGGACGACCGGCTCTACGCGATGTTCGACGAGCTTGCCGAACGTCTCGAGGAGCCGGATTTCGCCAATGTGGTGATCGACAATTTGCGTCCGGTTTCGGACCTGCCGCTGTCGTCTCATCTCATGGAACTGTCGGAGCGTGTCGCGGCCGCGGACGAGGACGTGCACCCCCACGAAGTGCAGGCGATCAAGCTGTTGCGCCTGCTGACGCTGGTGCTGCCCCGCGCAAAGCAGGTGGCGCCGGGCGCCGTGCGCGCCGAACAGCGCATCGCCGCCGAGGAGTAAGCATGAGCGCAGTTTCGGACGAGGATAAGACAGGGACTGCGGGCGCTACCGGCCAGATGGCTGGCGGCGACCCGCGCCTCGACAAGCTTGTCCATCGCCTGCCGCCGCGCATGGGCGAAACCGTCGCCTATCTGCTCAAGCCGTCCAGCCGCTGGGTGAGAATCCCTTCGGGCGCGCTGCTGATTGTCGGCGGCGTGCTCTCGTTCCTGCCGGTGCTCGGCGTCTGGATGCTGCCGCTCGGCCTCGCTTTGCTCGCGGAAGACGTGCCCGCGCTGCGATCCTCGCGCAGCAAGGTTTTGGATTGGGTCGAGCGGAAGAAGCCGCAATGGCTCGATCCTGCCGCACCGAAAAATGACCAATCATGACTGAATTCATCACCACCGAAGCGTTGGCCGCGCTGCTTCAGGTCGTCTTGATCGACCTCGTGCTCGCCGGCGACAACGCCGTCGTCATCGGCCTTGCCGCAGCCGGCCTGCCGGCCGAGCAGCGCCGGCGCGCCATCGTCGTCGGCATCATCGCCGCGACCGCCCTGCGCATCGTCTTTGCCGGCGTCGCGACCCAGCTTCTGCAAGTGATCGGGCTGTTGCTCGCCGGCGGCGTGCTGCTGCTCTGGGTGTGCTGGAAGATGTGGCGGGAGCTGCGCGAGCAGTCCGCGCATGCGAACGAGCTCGCGTTCAGCCATGGTGGCAGCGGCGCTGCTCCTGCCTCCCGAAAGACCTTCAGGCAGGCGGCCGTGCAGATCGTCGCCGCCGACGTCTCGATGTCGCTCGACAACGTGCTCGCGGTCGCGGGCGCCGCGCGCGAGCATCCCTACATCCTCGCCTTCGGCCTGTTATTGTCGGTCGCGCTGATGGGCGTCGCCGCCGATTTGCTCGGCCGCGTGCTCCAGAAGCAGCGCTGGATCGGCTATGTCGGCCTCGCCATCATCGTTTACGTCGCCTTCGAGATGATCTATCGCGGCTCGCTCGAGCTCGCGCCTGTGATCGCGAGTCTCTGAGGCAACGCGTCTGTCTATCATCCGGAGTGATCAATGACGTCCGAACCCAAAGCACCTTCGGCGGTTTCCGTGCCGGCGCCGCAAATCGGCCCGTTTGCCCAACTCATCTTTGGCTCGCGCTGGCTGCAGGTCCCGCTTTATGTCGGCCTGATCGTCGCGCAGGCCGTCTATGTGCTGCTGTTCCTGAAGGAGCTCTGGCACCTGGTCGTGCACTCGTTCGACGCCAGCGAGCAGCAGATCATGCTGGTCGTGCTCGGGCTGATCGATGTCGTGATGATCTCGAACCTGCTGGTGATGGTGATCGTCGGCGGTTACGAGACCTTCGTCTCGCGCCTGAACCTCAGCGGTCATCCGGACGAGCCGGAATGGCTCAGCCACGTCAATGCCAGCGTGCTCAAGATCAAGCTTGCGATGGCAATCATCGGCATCTCCTCGATCTCGCTGCTCAGGACTTTCATCGAGGCGGGCAATCTCGGCACGACGCGGAGCAATTTCACCGAAAGCGGCGTGATGTGGCAGGTGCTCATCCACCTGACCTTCATCATTTCCGCGATCGGCATCGCCTGGGTCGACCGCCTCAGCGATAGCGGCCAGCGCAAGGGAGCTGGTCACGGCTGAGTGTGACAGACGGCCGCTCAAAGACCGAAGGCTGCGCTCAGGAACGTCGGCTCCGCGCCAGCGTCTCGGAGGGTGCCTCGCCGAACGCCAATCTGTAGCCGCGCGAGAACTCACCAAGATGCCAGAAGCCGTTGCCGAGCGCTGCGGCCTTGACGCTCATGCCGCCGCCTCCGACCATGAGCTGGATGCGGGCGGACCACAGCCGCTTGAGACGCAGATAGTGGTGCAGGCTCACGCCGTGCACCGCATGTGCGGCGGTCTGCAGCGTACGCACCGATACGCCGAGCGCAGAGGCGAGGTCGTCACTGTAGAGTGCCTTGCTGCCGGACCACATGACCATTTCGTCGAGGCGCGCGATCAGCTTGCGGTGCTTGGCGAACGATGCGCGTCGCGCAGTCAGCCCGCCTGCCGGCGCCAGGGTGTCGTCGAGGCAGGCGAGCAGCGTCTCCTGGATGGGGCGGTTGAGCGCCTCGAATTGCCGGGGATCGTTGCACGCCGAGGCGAGTGAGAACATCTCCAGGATAGCGGCACGTAGGCGCGCCATCGGATGGTCCTGCGCGCGAACATATGCGAGGCCGGTGTCGAAATCCGTCCAGCCGCGATGGCGCATGTCCGAGTTGAAGCGCAGCATCAGGTAAGTGTTGGGATGATGCTCGATCGCGTCTACGGGGGTTTTGCCGCGCATGATCGCAATCGTTGAATTGTCGACCTCGCGGCCGTTGGAGGTGGAGTGAAACGTGAGGGGGACAACGAGGCCGACACCATTGTCCGTGCCGATCTCGGCCTCAAATCGCCGTGCAAAGGAGCGCTGGAGCACGAACAACCCATCCTGGAGCGGCAGGATGGCGCGAGACAGCGAGAATTCGCGCGGGCGGAGCGGCGTGCTGATGCCGAGGCCGAGCACCTCGTTGGCGCGAAACTCGGCGAAATCCGAGAAGCGCTCGATGCCGAGGATTCGCGAAGGCTTCAGCCGAGCTAGCGGCATTTCGGGATCCTGGCGCGAGGGATGAGCCGCAAAATACAAACGGTATCAGATGGTCGACCGTCGGCCCTATCCCGGGAAACTACTGCGACGCTTCATCACGCAACCTGCGGATAGGCCGCGTTTTCCCGCCGCTCGCGCTCGCCCAGCTCGCGCACCAGCTCCTGGAGGAAGGATTCCGTGTGGGCGGGCAGGGTGCGCTCGGCGCGAACGTAGATGCCGAGATCTGACCACACCGGACTGCCGGCATTGTCGAGTGGCAGGAAGACGAGCCGGCTGTCGCGCGACAGCCTGTCGATGCCGAGCTGGGTCTGGAAGGCGACGCCGACGCCGCGCGCGGCGAGCTCGCGCATCAGGTCGATCGAGTTGGCCTGGATGGCAGGCTCCGGCGTCTCGGACAGCTGCGCGATCAGCGGCTGGAGCAGATGATAGATCGACAGCTCCGGCAGCGCGTGGATGACGGGAAAGGCGAGACATTGGGTTAGGGTGACCGTCTTGCGGCGCGCCAGTGGATGCTCGCGCGCGACGACGGCGCCGAGGCGAAACCGTTTCAAGGCGACCTGGCGCAGGTCCGGCGGATGGCGCAGCGCCATGGCGATGCCGATGTCGGCCTCGCCGCGGCTCAGGGCCTCCAGCACATCCGACGATCCCTTCACCTCGGTGGTGAAGCTGACGCGCCGGGCGCGGCCGCGATGTGAGGCGATCAGGTCCGGCAGCACCGATTCCGTGAGCGACTCGATGCAGGCAATGCTGACGGTGCCGTGCCAGGTCCCCGACAGGGACGCGACGTCCGAGCGGAAGCGGTCGAGGTCCTGGAGCACGTTCATGACGTGCCGGGCCAACATCTCGCCGACCGTCGTCAGCGTCAGGCCGCGCGCATTGCGCTCGAACAACGGTGACCCAACCTCCTGTTCGAGCTTGAGAATCTGGCGGCTTACGGCCGACGAGGCAACGTTCAGCAGGCGCGCCGCGGCCCGAATCGAACCGGTGCGGCGGACGGCGTGGAAGTACTGGATGGCCGGTGAGTGAAAGCGCATGGGATCCCCGGCCCACTATAGCTGTTGCCGAAACGGCATCAATATGTACGAAATTCTGTGCTTTTCGAGCACGCTCCTCCCACCTAGGTTCGCGCCCGGCTTGGCCGGTCCCGCCGGACCGTCATGCCATGCGCAACGAGGCGCCAGGGGATCCGGGGTGGACGAGAACATTGTTTGCGAGGTCGCGCCGGATACGCGTCTGGTCGATCGCCGTCGCGCGGCGGCCTATGTCGGCGTGACCGCCGGACGCTTCGAGCAGCTGGTGCGCGACAGCGTCGTGCCTGCGCCTGTCATGGTGGACAACAAGCGGCGCTGGCCGCTCGCGTTGCTCGACGTCGCGAAGGACGCGGTTGTCAGCAGCAGCATGCCGTGCCTGCCGCAGGTGACGGTCGAGATTGCGCAGGACGCGCGTCCCTGCGAACGGGCCCCGGCACCGGCCTTGCACGAACTGCCGGACCAAAACTGGTTCGAGCAGCGCGCGCGGTTCGTTCAGCGCGTGCGCCGGTCGCTGCTGTCGGGCAACGAGATCCGTCTCTTGCGCGAGTTCAAGCTGCTCAGGCAGAACCAGATCAGCATGTTCGGCTATTACGGCAGCTTCGAAGCCCTGATGGTGCGCGGCTACATCGTCGAGCTCGCGCGAAAGCCGCCGTCGAGCCGTCCGCTGGTGACGTACCGGCTGACCGCGCAGGGCGAGCGGGTCCTGTCGGCGCTGAAGGACGAGCCGGCGATCTGACCGGCGCGGACAAGGCGACGGCATCCTTCGGCATTATCGCACGGCGTGCATCTCCAGAAACGCCTTCACACCGGTGACGGTGCCCGTGTCCGACGGCACATAGCCGGGTAGCGTAGCGACAGCCGCGCGAAAATTGGCGCTGCGGATGATCTCCAGGATGCGCTGCATCGGCCCGGTGTCCAGGAACGCGCGCTTGCAGACGAAGAAATAATCCTCGGTCAGGAGCCGGATGAAATCGAGGCCGAAATGCCGGGCGGCGGCCTCGACGCCGAAACTCGCATCGGCCATGCCGCTCGCGACATAGGCTGCGACCGCGGCGTGGGTGAACTCGATCTGCTGCGCGCCGTTGATACGGCTCTCGTCAATTCCGCTTGCCGCGAGCAGTTGGTCGAACAGGAGCCGCGTGCCGGAATCGTGGTCGCGATTGACGAAGCGGACTTTTGGTCCGGTGAGATCGTCGAGCGAAGCGATGCGCAGCGGATTGCCGCGCGCGACCATCAATCCCATTTCGCGTGTGACGAAGCTGACGATGCGATCCTCGCGTGGATCGAGCCATTCGCGCGCAGCCTTGATGCCCTGGGCGCGCAGCGCGCCGTGCGGCAGATGCAGGCCCGAGAGATCGCAGGCGCCCTGCGCCAGCGAGACCAGCGAATGCTGGTTGCTGACATAGCGCAGATCGACGCCGATGCCCGGCTCGCGGTCGAGGAATTCGCGCAGTTTTGCCACCGCAAAGCCGTGGCTGGCATGCACGCGGATCACCGACGGGCGCTGCTCGAGGAACGGCTTGATCTCGCTCGCCAATTCCTGCGCGAGGTTTTCAAGCTGAGGTCCGAGCCGGGCCTGCATGCGCTCGCCCGCCCACACCAGCCGCTCGCCGAACGGTGTGAGCTTTGAGCCCTTGCCGCGCTGGGTCTCGACCAGCGGCGTGCCGAAGAACTCCGACCATTGCTCGATCAGATTCCAGACATGGCGATAGGAGAGGTGGGCGTCCTTGGCCGCGCTGGTGATCTTCCCGGTCCTCCGGATTTCGTTGAGGACGCCGAGCATGATGATGGCTGTGCGCGGATTGCCCTCGCGGCGAAACCGCCATACGGCCTCGATCTCGATCTGAAGCATTGGTCCTCTTTATGAACTGGACTTCATATCAGGAGTGTCCATTTGCAAACCATATCATATTTACTCCGCTCTACAGACATCTAGTCTGGCATACCAGAACTGGAGGAAATATGATGTCTGTTGCATATGACTTTGCACATTCGCCGGCCACCGAGTTCATGTCCCGGCCACAGCATCTGCTGATCGACGGCCGCCGCGTCCCCGCAAGCTCCGGTCGCACCTTCAAGTCGCTCAATCCGGCCACCGGGCAGGTCATCGCCGTCGTCGCCGAAGGCAACGAGGCCGATGTCGAGCATGCGGTCGCCGCCGCGCGCCGGGCTTTCGAAGGCTCCTGGCGCACGATGCGGGCGTCCGAACGCGGCCAGATACTGCTGCGCTGGGCTGACCTGCTCAAGGCCCACGCCGAGGAGATCATCGAACTCGAATCGATCGACGCCGGCAAGCCGATCTCCGCGACATCGCGGCAGGATTTTCCGGCCGCCGTCGACACGCTGATCTACTACGCCGGTTGGGCCGACAAGATCAGCGGCGACGTCGTGCCCGTGCGCGATGATGCCCTGACCTACACCGTGCGCGAGCCGGTCGGCGTGGTCGCGGCGATCGTGCCCTGGAATTTCCCGCTGATGATCGGGATGTGGAAGCTTGCGCCGGCGCTGGCCTGCGGCTGCACCATCGTGATGAAGCCGGCCGAGCTGACCTCGTTGTCGGCGCTACGCATCGCCGAGCTCGCGCTTGAAGCCGGCCTGCCGGCGGGCGTCTTCAACGTCGTCACTGGCCCCGGCCGCGTCGTCGGCGACGCGCTGGTCAATCACCCCGACGTCGACAAGGTCACCTTCACCGGCTCTCCCGGTGTCGGGCGGGGAATCATGAAGGGCGCCGCAAGCAACTTCAAGCGCGTCTCGCTCGAGCTGGGCGGCAAGTCGGCCAACGTCATTTTCGACGATGCGGATCTCGAATCCGCATCGAAAGCTGCGGCTTCCGGCATCTTCTTCAATGCAGGCCAGGTCTGCTCGGCAGGCTCCCGCGTGCTGGTGCAGGAGAAGGCCCATGACGAGGTCGTCGAGCGACTGGCAGCGCGCGCAAAGTCGCTCAGGATCGGCGACCCGCTCGACCGCAAGACGACGCTCGGCCCCGTCATATCCGAGAAGCAGATGAAATCGGTCCTCGATTATGTTGATATCGGCCGGAAGGAGGGCGCGACCCTCGTCACCGGTGGCGAGAAGGTAGGCGATCGCGGCTACTTCATCAGCCCCGCGGTGTTCGCGAATGTCGCGCATGAGATGCGGATCTCACAGGAAGAGATCTTTGGCCCCGTCGTCAGCGTCATCAAGTTCAAGGACGAGGCCGACGCTTTGCGGATTGCCAACGGCACGGCTTACAGCCTCGCCGCCGGCGTCTGGAGCCGCGACATCGGCAAGCTGCAGCGCTTCGCCAAGCGGGCGCGCGCGGGCACGGTCTGGATGAACACCTATGGCTACACCGACGTGCGCCTGCCCTGGGGCGGCGAGCGCGACTCCGGCCTCGGCCGCGAGCACGGCACCGCCGCGCTCGACAATTTCACCGAGCCCAAGGCTGTCTGGATGAATCTGGCCGTTTGAAACCTCCCGAGCGGCCAAGCCTTGAGCCCGCCTGATCACCCGGTCCGGCGGGCTCTTTTTTCGAGATCGGTAAAATTGTCTGCATTCCGCTCAGCGGCGGCAAACCCTGCGGACAAGAACTATACGGCCATAAACCCCGGCTTTGGAACCGGCGTGCATCCTGCCTGCAACAGGGTGGGGCATCAGCAATGTCAGTTCTCAGGGAGGTCGTCGTCGCGGTCGCGGGAGTCTACGCACTTCTGTTCGCGTGCGACGCAATGTTCGGGATCGGCGAGGCGCGCTTCGACGATGCTTATTACAGCGCCAGCTTCTACGCGCCGCGGCCGAAGGAGTTTCGTTTCGCCGGCGATACGCCGCCGGCCGTCCGCGTCAGCGACGCCTTTGCGCAATTCGCGCCCGGCGAAGCCAAGCCGAACAAGCGCTATTCGTCGCTGACGACAATCATTCGCTAGGACGCATACTCGTCGTTCCGACTGCAACCGCGGCGGTTCGCGCCCAGGCCGGCGGCTTGCCGCTTGCGTCGGACCCCGCGCTACATCACCGACACGACGGGCCGTGAATGGAAATCGGTCAACTGCCTCTTCAATCCTCCCAACCGGCTTTACGAAGGCCGTCCAACATGAGGGCGTGATCTTCTGGCCGAAACCACGGTGGCCGTTGACGGACCTGAAACTCGAAGGATGCTGATGAAATTGCGATTGCTTTCTGCAGCGCATCGTCGGCTTCAGCGGTTCGACCGAGTTGGCCGAGAGCTGCGGCAAGCCAGCGGTAGGGGGAGGGAAAATCGGGAAATGTTCGGATCGCGCGCTCCGCCGCCTCGACTGTGGCCGTGTAGTCCCGGCAAAAATAGTGAGCCAACGCGACCTGGTTCAAGCGATTCACCAGCGATGGGTCACGAGGGTCCAGCCGAATGCACGTCTCGAGGGCGACGAGGCCCTCTTTGGGACAGCCAGAATACGCGAGAATGACGCCCAGCGCTCCGTGAGCCGGTGCGAGATTCGGGCAGAGTGCCAGCGCACGCTCGGCCTGCGCACGTGCTCCGCCGTGATCGCCCCGAGCGTTGAGCGCCAGCCCCAGGCGTGAGTGGGCGTCTGCGTTGCCGCGATCCAGAGCGACCGCGCGTCGCGCCAATTCTTCTTCTTCGACTTGTGTTCCTTTCGACCGACTGAGCACGGTGGAGAGCCCGATATATCCGGGCGCGAACATCGGATCGAGATCGATGGCCCGCTGAAAGAATTCTCCGGCAAGTGCATCATCTTCGGTACTCGCTTTGCCGAGATGCCACATTCCACGCTGGTAGGCGCCCCAGGCATCAAGACTTGCGGGTGGCTTGCGCATTGCCCGCTGTTGCTCGGCGCCGGCAATGACCGGCGCGATTGCGATCGTCGTGGACTGCGCGATGTCATCCTGTACGGAGAAGATGTCCGCTATATCGCGGTCGTAGCGTTCCGCCCAGACATGATTGCCTGTCTCTGCTTCGACAAGCTGCGCGGTGACTCGGACGCGGTTGCCGGATTTTCGCAGCCCGCCCTCAAGCACATAGCGAACGCCCAGTTCGCGGCCGACTTGTTTCACGTCTACCGCGCGTCCCTTGAAGGAAAACGACGAATTGCGGGCGATGACGAAGAGTGAAGAATATCGCGACAATGCCGTGATGACGTCCTCCGCGATTCCGTCGGTGAAGAACTCCTGGTCCAGATCGGGACTCATGTTCTGGAACGGCAGCACCGCGATGGACGGCTTGTCCGGAAGCGCCAGCGGTTGCGCAATTTCGGGCGCTTGTGCTGGCGTTGATGCTGCAGAGGAATTCGCATCGACAAGGAGGCGCCATGCATGCATCGGTTCGGCGATATTCTTGAGTGCTTGCAGACCCATATCGTTATAGACGACGTCTATCTTGCCGCGAATCTGCCGACGAGCATCGTCGGAGATACAGATGCCGCCGGGGTCGGCTATTCCTTCAAGGCGCGCGGCAATGTTGACGCCATCGCCGAAGATGTCGTTGTCATCAATGATGATGTCGCCGATGTGGATGCCGATCCGGAAATCGATCCTCATTGCCGCGGAGACGTCGGCGTTCTGCGCCGCCATTCTGCGCTGGACTTCGACCGCACTGCGCGCGGCGTCCACCGCACTCGCAAACTCGACCAGCATGCCGTCGCCGGTGGTCTTGACGATGCGGCCGCGATGCGCAGCGATCGTGGGGTCGACAACGATCCTTCGAGCCGCCTTCAGCCGGGCCAGCGTGCCTTCCTCGTCGGCGCCCATGAGACGGCTGTAACCGGCGACATCGGCAGCCAATACCGCTACAAGTCGTCGTTCCACGCGCTCGCCGGTCAAAATTGCCTCTAACAAAATGGCCTCTAAAATAAGATATTTGGCCCTGCGCATCAAAGCACGCAGAGCTGCTTTCGGCTAGCACCGACGTTCGTCCGGGGTCACAAGACGGAATGCCGGATCATCGTGCTCAGGTCTGCTTCACTCAGGGAAGGAGCATGTGTCGGTCCACGCCTTTCATGCTGTATTCTCATTCCCCCTGGATCCATTCCGCGACGCCACGCCACAGCGTGTCGCGATGGTCGGGGCGGAAGAAGCCGAAATGGCCGATCGCCTTGGCGCCGACGTCGGACGGCTTCACGTTGAGCACCTCCGGCTTGATCGCGGTGAATCCGCTCGCAAGCAACTCGACCGCGGGCTGCGTTGCCCAGGGATCGTCGGAGAAGCAGAGTGTGCGCAGCTCGCCCTTGAATCTGGCGAAATTCTCCAGCGCCGGCAGCTTTGAATCGAAGAGATAACGGGGGCTCGAAACCCACTCGGCCCATTGCAGGAAGACGCCCTTGGGTAAATCCTCACCGATGCCGGCCCAGCCCGGCGCGTAACCGAGCGCGTGGACGAGCGGCACACCGACAAGATTCATGAAAGCGAAGACGCGGTATTTTTCCGGCGATTTCATCAGCCGCCAGGTCGCCGCCTGCGAGGCCACGAACGCGGCGCGCGAGATGTCCGCGTTGTTGGCGATCAGCCCGAGCGCCTGGCCGCCAAAGGAGTGACCGACATAGGCCAAGGGCAGGGTGTTGTAGCGCTCCCGCATCCAGTGCACTGCGGCGGTGACGTCGAGCGCGGCCCAGTCCGACATCGAGGCCTTGAAGCCGACCAGCGATTTCGGCTGGTTGTAGCCGACCATCGCCGGCAGCCGGGAGTCGCCGATGCCGCGATAGTCGTAGGTCAGGACCGCGCAGCCGCGATGGGCGAGATAGGAGGCAAAGCCGCGATAGATTTTTCGCGGGACGGCAGTCGCCGAATTCACCAGCACGGCATGGCGTTTGGTGCCGCGCGGCAGAAATAGCGTGCCGGCCAGCGCATACCCGTCGGTCGCCGGGAAGCTGATCTCGTCGATGAAAACGTCGTCCAGTGCCACGCCCATGGGCAGAAGGTATCCTGCCGGTTTCCTCGCCGTTTCCCAGCAAATGCGAATTTGGCTTTCCCCGCAAGGCTTTGCAGTGCCAATTGGATTTACAACTGGCGGCCGGTGGCCAGCCTGTGTATAAGGCGACCCTCGCAACCCACAGATCAGGTTGTGCTTTTTGCTTCACGGAGAGATTGCGATGTCCGAGCGGTGGACGCCCGAATCCTGGCGCAGCAAGCCGGTGCTACAGGTGCCCGATTATCCCGACGCCAAGGCCCTGGCCGACGTCGAGGCGCAGCTTGCGACCTTTCCGCCGCTGGTATTCGCGGGCGAGGCGCGCAATCTGAAGAAGGCCTTAGCGCGGGTCGCGGCCGGTGAGGCCTTCCTGCTGCAGGGCGGCGACTGCGCCGAGAGCTTTGCCGAGCACGGTGCCAACAACATCCGCGACTTCTTTCGTGTGCTGCTCCAGATGGCGGTGGTGCTGACCTATGCCGGCGCCGTCCCGGTGGTGAAGGTCGGGCGCGTCGCCGGCCAGTTCGCAAAACCGCGCTCCTCGCCGATGGAGAAGATCGACGGTGTCGAGCTGCCGAGCTATCGCGGCGACATCGTCAACGACATCGCCTTCACCAAGCAAGCGCGCATCCCTGATCCGCAGCGCCAGCTGATGGCCTATCGCCAGTCGGCCGCGACGCTGAACCTGTTGCGCGCGTTCGCGACCGGCGGCTACGCCAATCTCGGCAGCGTGCATCAGTGGATGCTCGGCTTCCTCAAGGACTCGCCGCAGTCCCGCCGCTACAAGGAATTGGCCGACCGCATCTCCGATGCGCTCAACTTCATGCGCGCCTGCGGCCTCGATCTCGAGGCCCACCCCGAGCTGCGCGCCACCGATTTCTACACCAGCCACGAGGCCCTGCTGCTCGGCTACGAGCAGGCCATGACCCGCGTCGATTCCACTACCGGCGACTGGTACGCGACCTCGGGTCACATGATCTGGATCGGCGACCGCACCCGCCAACTCGACCACGGCCATATCGAATATTTCCGCGGCATCAAGAATCCGATCGGGCTCAAATGCGGCCCGTCGCTCAAGCCCGACGAACTGCTGAAGCTGATCGACGTGCTCAATCCCGACAACGAACCGGGCCGGCTGACGCTGATCGGCCGCTTCGGCTCCGACAAGATCGGCGAGCACCTGCCGAACATGATCCGCGCCGTGAAGCGCGAGGGCAAAGTGGTGGTCTGGTCGTGCGATCCCATGCACGGCAACACCATCACATCGACGTCAGGTTACAAGACGCGGCCCTTCGACCGCATCCTGTCCGAGGTGAAGTCGTTCTTCGCGATCCACGCGGCGGAAGGCACCCATGCCGGCGGCGTGCATCTGGAGATGACCGGCCAGGACGTCACCGAGTGCCTCGGCGGCGCCCGTGCGATCACCGACGAGGATCTCAACGACCGCTACCACACGGTCTGCGATCCCCGGCTCAACGCCGAGCAATCCATCGACATGGCTTTCCTGGTCGCAGAACTGCTCAAGCAGGAACGCGCTGGCAAGGTCAGGCCGATCCCGGTCGCAGCGGGGCTCTAAGACCTTGCTGCGGATCTGGAAGGCCACGATCAATTCCCGTAACGGTCTGGCCTTTGCGTTCCGCTCGGAGCAGGCGGTCCGCGAGGAAATCGTTGCGCTCCTCTTGTCGCTGCCGCTCGCGTGGTTGGTCGGCGCGACTGCGATGCGCGCGGTCGAGCTGATCTGCGCGGTCGCGTTCGTGCTGGTGGTCGAGCTGCTCAATACTGCGATCGAGAAGCTTGCCGACCGGCTGACCATGGATCACGACAAGCAGATCGGACGGGTCAAAGACATGGGTTCGGCCGCGGTCGGTCTTGCGCTCCTGATGGCCGGCGCATTCTGGATCATCGCCATCATCGAGCGATTGGGATTCCTCTAAAGCGCTAATCGCGCTTTAGGTTGTTGTTTTGAGCATGATCTTTTCGGAAAACCGCTTCACACTTTTCCGGATCATGCTCTGATCGGAGCGCGGTGGCCATGACCGAACGTCTCAATGCATTCGCGGTCACGCTCGCCCAGCTCAATCCCACCATGGGCGACATCGACGGAAATGCCGCCAAAGCGCGCGCGGCGCGCGTGCAGGCAGCCGCCGACGGCGCCGATCTCCTGCTGTTTCCGGAATTGTTCATCGCCGGTTACCCGCCGGAAGATCTGGTGCAGAAGCCTTCGTTTCAGGCCGCCTGCCGCGCTGCGATCGAAGCGCTGGCGCGCGAGACCGCCGATGGCGGGCCGGCGATGCTGATCGGCACGCCCTGGGTCGAGGAGGGCAGGCTCTACAATGCCTGTGCGCTGCTCGACGGCGGCCGTATCGCTGGCTTGCGCTTCAAATGCAATCTGCCGAACTACGGCGTGTTCGACGAGAAGCGGCTGTTTTCGCGCGGTCCCGCGGCCGGCCCCGTCACCGTGCGCGGCGTGCGCATCGGTGTGCCGATCTGCGAGGACATCTGGCTGGAGGAGTCCGAGAACTACGAGAACGTGGTCGAGACGCTGGCCGAGACCGGCGCGGAGATCATCCTTGTGCCGAACGGCTCGCCTTATGCCCGCGACAAGGCCGACGTGCGCTTGTCGGTCGCGGTCGCGCGCGTCACCGAGAGCGGTCTGCCGCTGGTCTATCTCAACCAGGTTTGCGGCCAGGACGAGCTGGTGTTCGACGGTGCTTCCTTCGCGCTCAACGGCGACCTTTCGCTCGCGGCGCAATTGCCGGCGTTCGCGGAGAGCATCACCACACTGCACTTCACGAGAAGCGGCGACGATTGGCGCTGCACCGGTCCGATCGCCGCGCAGCCCGAGGGCGACCACGCCGACTACGCGGCTTGCGTGCTGGGCTTACGCGACTACGTCGCCAAGAATGGCTTTCCCGGTGTGCTACTCGGCATTTCCGGCGGTATCGACTCTGCCCTCTGCGCGGCGATCGCGGTCGATGCACTCGGTGCCGATCAGGTGCACGGCGTGATGCTGCCTTATCGCTACACCGCGGCACACTCGATCGCGGACGCCGGCGAGCTCGCCGGCCATCTCGGCATCCGCTACGAGGTGCTGCCGATCGCGGAGGCGGTGACCGGGTTCGAGACCATCCTGTCTGGCGTCTTCAAGAATCTGCCGCCCGATGTTACCGAGGAGAATCTCCAGGCCCGGACCCGCGGCACGCTGCTGATGGCGATCTCCAACAAGACCGGCCTGATGGTGGTGACCACCGGCAACAAGTCGGAGATGTCGGTCGGCTACGCCACGCTCTACGGCGACATGAATGGCGGCTTCAATCCGATCAAGGACATCTACAAGACGCAGGTGTTTCGGTTGGCAAGCTTGCGCAATTCGTGGAAGCCCGAGGGGGCGCTGGGGCCGGACGGCGAGGTGATCCCGCCCGACATCATCACGCGGCCGCCGACGGCGGAGCTGCGCGAGAACCAGACCGACCAGGATTCGTTGCCGGCTTACGACGTGCTCGACGCAATCCTGGAGCGTCTCATCGAGCGCGAAGAGCCGCTCGACACAATCATCGCCGCCGGCTTCGATCGCGAGACGGTCAGCCGCATCGATCATCTCCTCAACGTCGCCGAATACAAGCGCCGCCAAGCCGCGCCCGGCGTCAAGGTCACAGCCAGGAATTTCGGCCGCGACCGCCGCTATCCCATCACCAACCGCTTTCGCGATAAAGGCGAGCCGTTGCCGGCGGCAGACGAGACACTGGTGTCGCGCGGCAGCAAGGCGTCGATCGACGCATTCGAGGGGTGAACGACAAAGACCGGGACTTTGGGAAGCCCGTTTATAAATTGATAGAGATAACTGACGTTCAGGGCATTGCTATCCCGACCGGGTGAACTTCCTTAAGCCGAGAACCTCTTTGAAGCCAGGATGGACGCGGAATTGGGTCGCGTTTTCATTGAAAGTGCTTTTTTGGTCCTTGTACTTCCAGATGTACTCGGATCCGCCGGCGCCGCCACCAGGCGAATAGTAGCCGATGAGCGAGAAAGTATAGAGCTGCTTCATCGCCAGATCAGGCTTGTCGTCGCCAGATAGCAGGGATCTTCGACTTTCCCAGGATTTGAGAAAGTCTTCGCGGGTGAACTGCAGTGACTCCAGGTTTTTCAGTACTTCAACATAGAACTCATAATTCGCTATCTGCTTGTGAATTTCGTCTTCAAGTTCTCTATAAAGATAGTCTGAATATTGAGGCTGGGCAGCCAAGATGTGCTTGTTCTCGAATGTGTCTGTACCGTCCACTGACGCTTTGTATGCTGCTAACGTTTCATTGCAGAATTTAATCATATCGCGCGGTCGTAAGAATGTTCGATCGCACATGTATTGGTACTTTGCTTGTCTTCCAGTCATCTGATGAAGCTCATCGAATACTTCATCCCAAGTTATTGGCTTGCTGGATAGGGTCACCGCAGTGAATCGCTTTTCCATCAAGCTTTTCAGGGTCCGATTGTTTGGGCCGTGATCCCAATAAACGGGTGCAGCAAAATTTTCCGTTATCTTGTTTTTATCTTCGAAGCGCAAAGATCCGTAAATGTCATCTCTCAGAAAAATGCCGATCGTAAGCTTCTTTCCTTTTGCTTTGGCGAGAACATTTAGTTCTTTGGCGGCGAGCAGAAGGCCGATCAGTCTCAAAGAATACGCCTTGTCTTCGACTGAAAAACCTAGGTCCAACTGATCGAACAAGACATAGTAGCTATTGTTGGGATTGAGGCTTTCGATGACGGACAATCGCAGGTTATGATTTACTTCCTGGGCGATCGTGGGAAAATGCTCCATTTCAATGCTGTCGATCTTCGTGGATGCTTTGAAAATTTTCCAATCGATGCCGATATCGCCGGAAAATCTCAGCTTATGAGACGGAGAAAATATTTGCGTGACGTCGGGATCGCGGCTGCCATATGTGTCGAGAATAAACCTTTCAACGCGTTGGATGTGATCCATCGTGTTGTCGCTGTAAGGCTGTGAGTTGTCTTGATTGAGAAGAATCTTAGAAAGTGAGATCAAGCAAAGGTAGGTCCAGCTCTGCACAAAACATTGCTCTTCAGGCACTCCGCTTTTTCGTTGCTTGTCGTGGTGATGCCAAGGATAGTCAGTGAATGTGTGACCAAATGAGAATATATTAGGCTGCTTTTCTTGTAGGATTTTCTTGAAGATCGCCGTCTTCCCACTTCCTTTTCGCCCGAGAATGCAAAATCTCTCGTGGTTCACAATTTGAGTGTAGGCGGGATGGTCCTCAAACGACTTCAACAGCAGCGCATCTTCATCCGCATCGGTGCCCCCGAAATTTGGGATGGCCATCAAATCGATTGGCATCGCTTTGTTCTCTCTTAGCTGCAGCGCTACAAACTAGGAGTTGTAAATGTGCGTGTCGGTTTAGGCCATAGCCGATTCGAACTATCCGGTTTTGTCTGGAGCCGATGGCGACCTACTTCTGCTGTTGCGGCAGGAAGCTCGGGCCGACCGAACGGATCGGCTTGTTCTCGGACGAGGTCGTAGCGGTGCCGGTTTCCGCCGGCGGCGTTGCTGCCGGCGCGCCAGCCGTCGTCGTCGCCGGCGCTGCGCCCTTCTTGGCATTCGCGGGCGTGCCCTTGTTCAGCTGCCGCTGCTGCATCTTCTTGGCGCTCTCCTCGGTGACGATGATGTCACCCTGCTGCTCGGCCGACGCCTTGTCGTCGGCGGATTTGAGCGCGTCCGCCCAGGTCTGGCCCGCGGCCTTGCAGGAGCAGGACGGGTTGAACTCGCTGCGGAATTTGAACGCGGTCGGCAGCGCCGTGTAGGGCTGGCCGCTGGTGGAGACCGCGGAGTTCATGTCCTCGCCGGGATTGCGATGGGTGTAGAGCACGGCTTCGGCGGCAGGGCACAGCGCCTTGCAGGTCTTCTCGTCGTCGGGGAAGCGCGCCGGCACGGTCGCAAACGAGACCGGGAAATACGCGCCGTCGCAGGTGCGCACGCACACGGTGCGATAGGTGCCTGATTGCGGGCCGAGATCGGACGGCGGCACACTTTGCGGATTGTTGGGGTTGTTGCCGCCGAACAGATTGCTCAGGAAGTTGCCGCCGCCTTGCGACTGCGCGGCGTTGGCATATTGCGGGCCGCAATTGTTCTGCGCCAGTGCTGCCAGCACCGAGCGGCGCTGGTTGTCGCGCTCGGGGCTGAAGCCGCCGGCGCCGCCGCGCAGGCGTTCGAGATTGCCGGTGATCTGGTCCAGATTGGCGCGCATCTGCTGGATCTGGGTGTTGACCGGACCGCATTGCGCGGACTGGCCGCTGAACAGCGAGAAGAAGCCGGAGGAATCGCAACCCATGCGCTTGGCCTGCATGGTGACGCGGTCGAGCTCGGCCTGCTGCTTGCTCTGCGATTCCTGATAGCGGCGGATCTGGTCTTCGCGCGCGGGATCACCGCCGTTGCCACGATCGAGACCGGCGAGCTGGCCTTCCAGGCGCGCGCACATCGGGTTGGGTCCGAGCCCGTTCTGGCCGGGCTGAGGCGGCGGTCCCGGCGGGCCGGCCTGTGCGGAGGCACCATTGGCGAGCACGACCGTGCTCAAGAGCACGGCGCAGGCAAGGATCGAGCGAGCACGGGAGAGAGACAAAAATTCAGGCATATCCGCCATTCTAGCGAGGTCACGGCCACGCGTGATGTGGGGGGCCGAAGCGCGCCCTCCCATAGCCGCTTCCTGCGGCATCGTCACGTCGTTTCAGAGGCCAGCGATTGGGCCTAAGGTACGCCAGTTCCGAGCGAATTCAGCGCTGGCAGGTGATTGCGACATATTCATCGCAATGGCCATGGGAGCAGTTTGCGCCGGATTTGGGGACAGAGCCGGTAATTTCGTCGGGATCGACCCGGCGATAGGCCGAAGCCTGGGCAAAATCGCGTGACTGGCAGTAGGTGCGGGCGACCTGCGCGCCGCATTTGTCGCTTTTAGCCAGGCACTGATCGACGCCGTAGCCATCCGCTTGGTTGGGGATGATGAAGACGCGGGTCTCGGCGAGAGCGCTGGAAACGACAAGGATGGAGGCGCAGGAAATGAGCGCGAGCAATGATCGCATGAAAACACCGGAGGGCAAAAAATAGGAACTGCCAGTTCCAGAATGGGCTCAAATGGTTAAGGATATGAACCATCTATGCGCGGCGGCTGCGCATTGCGGAGATAAAGCGGCATTTTCGCGGCTCTCTTGACGCGGGGCCGCCTCATAGCCCATATGTTCCGTCATGAACGGTCTCCTCGTCATTTGCGCCATTTGCCGCGAGATTACGAGCTAGCGATTCGCTGGCTGGAGCCGTCTTTTCTCAAAACCATTGAGAGCACTGGACGCCCGGCCAACAGCCGACGGGTATCCTTATGGAATTGCGCCTTTACGATACGCTGAGCCGGGAAAAGCGCACCTTCGTGCCGCTCGATGCCAAGGACGTCCGCATGTATGTCTGCGGACCGACCGTCTATGACTTCGCCCATATCGGCAACGCCCGGCCGGTGATCGTGTTCGACGTGCTGTTCCGGCTGCTGCGCCATCTCTACGGTGAGGCGCACGTCAAATATGTCCGCAACATCACCGACGTCGACGACAAGATCAACGACCGCGCGGCGCGGGATTTCCCCGGCCTGCCGCTGAACGAGGCGATCCGGAAAGTCACGGAGCAGACCGGCAAACAGTTTCACGCCGACGTCGACGCGCTCGGCGCGCTGCGGCCGAGCGTCGAGCCGCGCGCGACCGAGCATATCGGCGAGATGCGCGAGATCATCGAGCGGCTGGTTGCCGGCGGCTTTGCCTATGTTGCCGAGGATCACGTGCTGTTCTCGCCGCAGGCGATGAACGCGGCGAATGCCGGGCTGCCGCGCTATGGCGCGCTGTCCAACCGTTCGCTGGACGAGATGGTCGCCGGCGCCCGCGTCGATGTCGCGCCTTACAAGAAGGGCAACACCGACTTCGTGCTGTGGAAGCCGTCCAAGCCCGGCGAGCCGTCATGGCCGTCACCGGCCGGCGTCGCCGCGCAGGGGCGGCCGGGCTGGCACGTCGAGTGCTCGGCCATGGCCTGGAAGCATCTCGGCGAGCACTTCGACATCCATGGCGGCGGCATCGATCTCGTGTTTCCGCATCACGAGAACGAGGTCGCGCAGACCTGCTGCGCCTTCCACCGCGAGCGCATGGCTAACTACTGGATGCACAACGGCTTCCTGCAGGTCGAGAGTGAGAAGATGTCGAAGTCGCTCGGCAACTTCGTCACGATTCACGAGCTGCTCGCGGACTGGCCGGGTGAGGTGCTACGCCTCAACATGCTGAAGACGCACTACCGCTCGCCGATCGACTGGACGACGAAGTCGCTGGAGGAGAGCGCCAGGACGCTCGACGACTGGTATCGGGTTGCGGCTGACGTCGTACCCGGCAAGCCCGCCCCGTCGGTGATCGAGCCGCTGCTCGACGACCTCAACACGCCGCTGGCCATCGCGGCGCTGCATGGCCTGCGCGGCAGCGACGTTGGTGCCCTCGCGGGTTCGTTGCGGCTGCTCGGCTTTCTCTCCGAGAGCGCCGCACAGTGGGAAGGGCGCAAGCAGCAGGCGAGCGGCGTCGATGCCAAGGAAGTCGAGCGGCTGATCTCGGAGCGGACGGCGGCGCGTGCGCGCAAAGACTTTGCGGAATCCGATCGTATCCGCGATCTGCTTGCCGCGATGGGCGTTGCGATCAAGGACTCCAAGGAAGGGACGACGTGGGAGGTCGCACGATGAAGCGGCCCGACACGCCTTTCCCGCGGCACTGGTTCTATTACATCGCGCTGAAAATCCTGCTGCTCGGCGCCGCCGTGGCGCTGGCGCTGAAACTCTATGGGATGTGGTAAAGACGATGGCACAAGCACTCCCAAAGCCCGGCTTGCGGCCCTTCCTGCCGGAGGACGTGCCGGTTCTCGCCGCGATCTTCACGGCCAGCATCGAAGAGCTGACCGGCGACGATTATAGCGAAGCGCAGCAGCAGGCCTGGATGGCGTCGGTGGAGGACGAAGAGTTCGGCAAGGGGCTCGCCTCCGACCTGACGCTGATCGCAACGCTGGAGGGATCACCGGTGGGCTTTGCGTCGCTGCGGGGCAAGGACCATATCCGCATGCTCTATGTGCATCCGGCCGTGGCCGGGCAGGGCCTGGCGACGATGCTCGTCGATGCGCTGGAAAAGCTTGCGGGCGGCCGCGGCGCCGACAAGCTGACGGTCGACGCCAGCGATAACGCGCAGGGCTTTTTCGCCAAGCGCGGCTATGTCGCCATGCAGCGCAACAGCATCACCGTCAACGACGAGTGGCTGGCCAACACCACTATGCAAAAGACGCTCGGCAGTGGCCCCGCGTCGGGAGCGCTGCAATGAGCAAGGAGCGTCTCTATCTGTTCGACACCACGCTGCGTGACGGTGCGCAGACCAATGGGGTCGATTTCACATTGACCGACAAGCAAATCATTGCCCAGATGCTCGATGAACTCGGCATCGACTATGTCGAGGGCGGCTATCCCGGCGCCAATCCGACCGACACCGAGTTCTTCGGCACCAAGCCGAAGTTTTCGCATGCGCGCTTCACAGCGTTCGGCATGACACGTCGGGCGGGGCGCTCGGTCTCCAACGATCCCGGTGTGGCCGGGCTGCTGGAAGCCAAAGCCGACGTGATCTGCTTCGTGGCGAAGTCGTCGGCCTATCAGGTGCGCGTTGCGCTGGAGACGACGAAGGAGGAGAACCTCGCGTCGATCCGCGACAGCGTTGCGGCGGCGAAGGCCGCCGGCCGCGAGGTGATGCTCGACTGCGAGCATTTCTTCGACGGTTACAAGGAGGATTCCGGTTTCGCGCTCGCCTGCGCGAAAGCTGCCTATGACGCCGGCGCGCGCTGGGTGGTGCTGTGCGACACCAACGGCGGCACCATGCCCAACGAGATCGAAGCGATCGTTGCCGAGGTGACGAAGCACATCCCCGGCGATCATCTCGGCATTCACGCCCATAACGACACCGAGCAGGCGGTGGCGAATTCGCTCGCCGCGGTGCGCGCCGGCGCGCGGCAGATCCAGGGCACGCTGAACGGCCTCGGCGAGCGCTGCGGCAACGCCAATCTCTGCTCGCTGATCCCCACCTTGAAGCTGAAGGCCGAGTTTGCCGACGCCTTCGAGATCGGCGTGACAGCGGAGAAGCTCGCGACCCTGGTCAAAGTGTCGCGCACGCTTGACGACATGCTCAACCGCGTGCCGAACCGGCATGCAGCCTATGTCGGCGAGAGCGCGTTCGTCACCAAGACCGGCATCCATGCCTCCGCCGTGCTGAAGGATCCGCAGACCTACGAACACGTCCTGCCGGAACTGGTCGGCAATCACCGCAAGGTGCTGGTGTCCGACCAGGCCGGACGCTCCAATGTCATCGCCGAGCTCGACCGCGCCGGCATCGCCTACGAGAAGAGCGATCCGAAACTGTCGCGGCTGGTCGAGGAGTTGAAGGAGCGGGAGGCGCAAGGCTACGCCTATGAATCCGCCAACGCCTCGTTCGAGCTGTTGGCGCGGCGCACGCTCGGCAAGGTGCCGCATTATTTCGAGGTCGAGCAGTTCGACGTCAATGTCGAGCAGCGTTACAATTCGCATGGCGAGCGCGTCACCGTGGCGCTGGCGGTGGTCAAGGTCAACGTCGCCGGCGAGCATCTGATCTCGGCGGCCGAAGGCAACGGTCCCGTCAACGCGCTCGACGTCGCGCTGCGCAAGGATCTCGGCAAGTACCAGAAATATATCGAAGGCCTGACGCTGATCGACTATCGCGTGCGTATCCTCAACGGCGGCACCGGCGCGGTCACGCGCGTCCTGATCGAGAGCGAGGACGAGAACGGCGACAGCTGGACCACGGTCGGCGTGTCCCCCAACATTATCGACGCCTCGTTCCAGGCGCTGATGGATTCGGTGATCTACAAGCTGGTGAAGTCGGGCGCGCCAGCGTAGGGGATAGTGACCGTGAGCCATGGCGGCGCCACAAACGCCGTCATTGCGAGGAGCGAAGCGACGAAGCAATCCAGACTGCGTCCGCGGGGCCAGTCTGGATTGCTTCGCTTCGCTCGCAATGACGAGGAGAGAGGGGAGCGCGACCCATGATTGATCACATCTCTGTCGGCGTCAGCGATCTCGAACGTTCGGCGACATTTTACGAAGCAACGCTCGGGGCCCTTGGGCTCACGCGCATCGTCACGCGGCCGCGGACGATCGGCTTTGGCAAGGCCTATCCCGAATTCTGGATCAATCTGCGCGAGGGCATGCCGCACGTGCCGCCGGAGAGCGGCGTGCATATCTGCCTGCGGGCCAAGACGACCGCCGAGGTCGATGCATTTCACGCCGCGGCGCTGTCCGCCGGCGTGTCCGACGGCTCGCCGGGTATCCGCCCGCACGATCGCGTGCGTTATTACGCAGCCTTCGTCCTCGACCCCGATGGTAACCGGATCGAGGCGGTGACGTTTCCTGCGGACTAGAGCTTGCGCGCCATTTCCGGGGCGATCTGCTTTTCCGCATCTTCGATCTGCGCTGCCGCCGATTTCAGCTTCGGCAAAATCTCTTCGATCCGATCGGCCTTGAGGATGTCGACCGAAAGCCCGGCGCGGATGAATTCCGTCTGGCGCATGTGCGACAGCAGCGAGAACAGCGGCTCCCAGAAATTATCGATGTTGGCCAGCAGCACCGGCTTGGCGTGACGTCCGAGCTGCTTCCAGGTCAATTGCTCGACCAGTTCCTCCAGCGTGCCGACGCCGCCCGGCAGCGCCACGAAGGCGTCGGAGCGTTCGAACATCAGCCGCTTGCGCTCGTGCATATCGGGGGTGACGATCATCTCCTGCACGCGCGTCAGCGCGTTTTCGCGCATCCTCAGGAAATCGGGGATGATGCCGGTGACAGTGCCGCCGTGATCGAGCACGGAGGTCGCGACCGAGCCCATCAGGCCGAGCGAGCCGCCGCCGTAGACGAGGCGGATGTTGTTCTCGGCGAGCGCCTTGCCGAACGCCTTGGCGCCTTCGGTGAAACGGGGATTGGTTCCTGGGCCGGAGCCGCAATAGACACAGACGGTTTTGATCGTGCTCATTGGTGCCATGATGCATTGCAGCGGAGAGGCGTCAAGCCCAATCGGTGATTCGGGACTTCCGGAAATCTACCGGTAAACGACGGCGAACAATCGAAGATTCGCCATCTGGCGGGGTGCATGGGCATCGGTAAGGCTCTATATGACAATCGAAAATCCTTAATAGCAACGCAGCCCGCATCCCACGGGCTTTTTCAGGCTTCTTGATGGACCAAGCTCAATTGCCCGCCGGCCCCAACGTTCCTGATCCCGCCGGGGGGCCGCTGGAGCGGGCCACGCTGATGGGCACGCTGGCGCATCTGTGGCCCTATATCTGGCCGGGCGACCGCTTCGACCTGAAGATGCGCGTGGTCTGGTCGATGGTGCTGCTGCTCGCCGCCAAGCTGATCACGCTGACGGTTCCTTTCAGCTTCAAATGGGCGACCGACGCGCTGACCGGCGCCAACACCGCGCCGGTTCAGGCCGACAATTGGCACCTCTGGGTGATCGCCTCGCCGCTGCTGCTGACCGCCAGCTATGGCGTGATGCGCATCGTGATGGCGGTGCTCACGCAATGGCGCGACGGTATTTTCGCGCGCGTTGCCATGCATGCGGTGCGCAAGCTCGCCACCATCACCTTCATCCACATGCACGAGCTGTCGCTGCGCTTCCACCTGGAGCGCAAGACCGGCGGCTTGACGCGCGTGCTCGAGCGCGGCCGCGAGGGCATCGAGGTCATCGTGCGCATGGTGATCCTGCAGCTGATCCCGACCATCGTCGAAGTCTCGCTGCTGATGGCCGTGCTGCTGTGGCAGTTCGATTGGCGCTACGTGCTCGCGACCCTCGTCACTGTCGCGGTCTACATGTACTACACCTACATCGCGACCGAGTGGCGGATCGGCATCCGCCGCAAGATGAACGATGCCGACACCGAGGCGAACACCAAGGCGATCGACTCGCTGCTCAACTACGAGACCGTCAAATATTTCAGCGCCGAGACCCGTGAGGCGCAGCGCTACGACCGATCGGTCGCGCGTTACGAGGAGTCGAGCGTCCAGGCTTACACTTCGCTTGCCGTGCTCAACACCGGACAAGCCGTGATCTTCACGCTGGGGCTGACCGCGACCATGCTGATGTGCGCGATCGGCGTGCGCAACGGCACCAACACGGTCGGCGATTTCGTGCTGGTCAACGCCATGATGATCCAGCTCTACCAGCCCTTGAATTTCATGGGCATGGTCTATCGCGAGATCAAGCAGGCGATCATCGACATCGAGAAGATGTTCAACGTGCTTGGACGCGAGGCCGAGATCAAGGACGCGCCGGGCGCGAAGCCGCTGGTGGTCTCCGCGGGCAATGTGCGTTTCGAGGACGTGCGCTTTGCCTATGAGCCGTCCCGTCCGATCCTCAAGGGCATCAGCTTCGAGGTGCCGGCCGGCAAGACGGTCGCGATCGTCGGCCCGTCAGGTGCGGGCAAGTCGACCATCTCGCGGCTTTTGTTTCGCCTCTATGACATTTCCGGCGGCAAGATCCTGATCGACGGCCAGGACATTCGCGAAGTCACGCAGGCGAGCTTGCGCGCGTCCATCGGCATGGTGCCGCAGGACACCGTGCTGTTCAACGACACCATCCGCTACAACATCCGCTACGGCCGTTGGGACGCCAGCGATGCCGAGGTCGAGCAGGCAGCGCAGCTGGCGCAGATCGATCGTTTCATCCGCATGGCGCCGAAAGGCTACGAGACCCAGGTCGGCGAGCGCGGCCTGAAACTGTCAGGTGGTGAAAAACAGCGGGTCGCGATCGCGCGCACCGTGTTGAAGGCGCCGCCGATCCTGGTGCTGGACGAGGCGACCTCCGCACTGGACACCCACACCGAGCACGAGATCCAGGGCGCACTCGAGCGCGTGGCCAAGAACCGCACCTCGCTGGTGATCGCCCATCGGCTCTCGACCATCGTCGGCGCCGACGAGATCATCGTGCTGGACCAGGGCCGCATCGCCGAGCGCGGCACCCACGCGAAACTGCTCGCGGAGGAGGGGCTTTACGCCAGCATGTGGAACAGGCAGCGCGAGGCCGAGGCGGCGCGCGAGAAACTGGCCAGGATGGCCGACCCTGACGAGGCGCCCAACCGGGAGCCACCGCCGGTCGCCGATGTCCTGACGACGCCTGCGGCGGCGGAGTGACCTTGTCTCAGGTCCCAACTCTGGCCTAAACAACACCACCGCGCGGGACGACCTGCGCCATCAACCCTGAGCGGCAGATAGCGATGTCCATTCTCGATTCGATCCAGCGTCAGATCCCGCCGATCCACAAGGAGGGTTATCCCTTCATCGGCGGCTTTGCGCTGGCAAGCCTCGTCCTGTTCTGGCTGTGGTCGCCTTTGGGGTGGATCGGCACCATCCTGACCGTGTGGTGCGCGCTGTTCTTCCGCGACCCCGTGCGTGTGACTCCTGTGCGCGAGGGGCTCGTGGTGTCGCCGGCCGACGGCCGCGTCTCGATGATCACCATGGCGCTGCCGCCGGCCGAGCTCGGGCTCGGCGACCGGCCACTGCCGCGCATCTCGGTGTTCATGAGCGTGTTCAACTGCCATGTGAACCGCAGCCCGATCACGGGCCGGGTGGACCGTATCGCCTACCGTCCCGGCCTGTTCATCAATGCCGAGCTGGACAAGGCGAGCGAGGACAATGAGCGCAACTCGCTGGCGATCACGACGCCGACGGCGCGGATCGGCGTGGTCCAGATCGCAGGGCTCGTCGCCAAGCGCATCGTCTGCTTCGTCAAAGAGGGGCAGGCAATCGGCGCCGGTGAGCGCTTCGGTCTGATCCGCTTCGGCTCGCGGCTCGACGTCTATCTGCCGCTGGGTACCAGGGCGCTGGTCTCGGAAGGCCAGACCGCGATCGCCGGCGAGACGATTCTGGCCGATCTCGCCGGAGACGACCCGAGCCGCGCCTACCGCTCCAATTAACCAATAAGTCGGCCCGAAGGGTCTTCCGCCGCAATGGCGGAGGGGAACGCGGCTTGCTATATCTCGCCCCAAGGTGAGGACGAGCCATGACGCCCTACGACTTCAAAGATCCTGATGTGCGCCGCCGGCGGTTCCGCCCGATCCCGGTGCGCATGCTGGTGCCCAACGTCATCACGCTGCTGGCGATCTGCGCCGGCCTGACCTCGATCCGGCTCTCGATCGAGGGGCGGATGTCGCTCGCGGTCTACGCCATCGTGTTTGCGGCGGCACTCGACGGCATCGACGGCCGCATCGCGCGCATGATCAAGGGGCAGTCCAAGTTCGGCGCCGAGCTCGACAGCCTCGCCGACTTCGTCAATTTCGGCGTGGCGCCCGGCCTGATGCTGTATTTCTGGCAGCTGCACGAACTCGGCAATGCCGGCTGGATCGCCGCCATGGTGTTCGCGATCTCCGGTGGCCTCCGCCTGGCGCGCTTCAATGCCACCATGGACGATCCCAACAAGCCGGCCTTTGCCGCCAATTTCTTCACCGGCGTGCCGGCGCCGGCGGGCGCGATCACGGTGCTGCTGCCGATCTATGTCGCGTTCCTCGATCTCGGCCGGCTGCCTGCGGCGGTGACGGCTGCCTATACGCTGCTGATCGCCTTCCTGATGGTGTCGCGCCTGCCGGTGTTCTCCGGCAAGACCAAGCGCATGCGCGTGCCGCCCGAACTGGTGCTGCCTGCGTTCGTCGCGGTGATCGTCTTCATCGCGATCCTGATCGCCTATCCCTGGCATGTGTTGTCGATCGGCACCGTGCTGTATCTGCTCGCTTTGCCGCTCGGCTACAAATCCTATCGCGACCAGGCACGCGCGATGGAAGCCACGGCGCCGGCGGGAGGCGAGGTCTCGTCGCCGCCCTCGGCACCGACCCTGACGAACCTGTCGGAGCCGCCGCGGGAGAATGACCGGCCCGACCGGCTGCACTAAACGGCAAGGCCCTGAGCGGCAAAACCCTGAGCAGCAAGACTTGGATATCTGCCATGAGGCGCCCTGAGTTGGGTTGAGGCCCGATCTCGGCTATATCGCCCGATGACGGCGGCACCGCGCCAACAGCGGCCGCCAATCTGGGAGAGAACGCCGTGACGAATATCGCGACCGGGCCGCTGCCCGCTTCCGTCCTCGAAGCGCTGGGCCGCTATGACACGCCGACGATCTGCAATGCCATGGAGATCGTGGCGCCCGAGCGCCGGCTGATCGGCTACACCACCAAGCCGCTGGTCTGCCCATTTCCCGATCTGCCGCCGATCGTCGGCTATGCCCGCACGGTCGCGATCCGCTCGGTGCTGAAAAACTCGCTACCGGCGGAAGAGCAGTCCAAGCGCCGCATCGACTATTACGAATATGTCGGTACCGGCCACGGTCCGCGCATCTCGGTGATCCAGGATATCGACGGTCCCGACGTCGGCTACGGCGCGTTCTGGGGCGAGGTGCAGAGCAACGTGCACAAGGCGCTCGGCTGCCTCGGCGTCATCACCGACGGTTCGATCCGCGACATCCCGCAATGGGCGCCGGGCTTCCAGGCACTGGCCGGCTCGATCGGCCCGTCGCATGCATGGGTGCATGCCGAGAGCTTTGGCGGCGAGGTGCGCGTTGCCGGCATGACCGTGAAGTCGGACGATCTGATCCACGCCGATCTGCACGGCGCCATCGTGATCCCGCACGACATCGCAGCAAAGTTGCCCGAGGCAGCCGAGCTCTGCGGCCGCCGCGAGACGCCGATCCTCGAGATCGCCCGCAGCCCCGACTTCTCGTTGGAGAAGTTGAAAGCTGCGCTGAAGCGTTCGGCGGAGATTCACTAACGGCGGGACCGGAACGATCTACGGTTGCGACGCCGCTCGCAGGCTGCCCTGTTCCGTCAGGAACAAGGCGGCCCGATCCGGCTCGCCGAGCATCGCGGCAGCGCAGCCGAGGACTTCGCGCGTCCCGCCTTGGGTGACGGTGCGGGGCCGCCGTATGGTTAGCAAAATGTTGAAATCCGTGTCGGCAGTCGGCAAAAGCCGGCGTCTTTCAGCGCGCTGCGGCCGCCAGGCGCGCCGGCTCAACTTAACCTTTACGCGTCTTTAATCGCGGCTCACTAGGGTTTCCGATGCGGTTCGGGGTTGGGCCGCGCCATCGGCCAGGACGGCCGTTGTTGCGTTCGCGTTGGAGTCTCCCATGGACATCATGACGAGCATCGGGCTCGTGGCGGGCATTGTCGTCATCGCGACGATGATGCTGCTGGGCGGCGATCTCCACATGTTCATTTCCGAGCATGCGATGATCATCATCTTCGGCGGCTCGACGGCTGCGACCATGATCCGCTTTCCGCTCTCGACGCTGATCCACGGCCTGCCGCTCGGCGCCAAGTTTGCCTTCACGATGAGCCGTCTGTCAGCGCATGATCTGGTCGACGAACTCGCCCGCATCGCCGAGATCGCCCGCAAGCAGGGGCCGGTGGGTTTGGAAAAGGTCGAGACCGACGAGCCGTTCCTCGCCAAGGGCATCCGCTACGTCGCCGACGGCTACGACCTCGATTTCATTCGCGACAATCTCGAGCGCGACCGCGACAATTTCCTGATGCATCTGGACGAAGGCAGCAAGATCTACCGCGCCATCGGCGACTGCGCGCCTGCCTTCGGCATGGTCGGCACGCTGATCGGCATGGTGCAGATGTTCGCCAACATGACCGACCCGTCAAAGCTCGGCCCGTTCATGGCGACCGCGCTGCTCGCCACTCTCTACGGCGCGCTGGTCGCCAACCTATTCTGTATCCCGATCGCCGACAAGCTGCATGGCAAGCTCCTGGACGAAGAGACCAACCGCACGCTGATCATCGACGGCATCCTGATGATCCGCGACTCCAAGAGCCCGACGCTGGTCCGCGAAATGCTGTTGGCCTATCTGCCCGAGAAGCACCGCCACGCCGAAGGCGAGCCGGTGCCGGCCTGAGGCCGCGCGTCGGGATTTGAGACATGGCCAAGAAGAAGCGCGGCGATTCACACGGAGGCGGTCACGGCTGGTTCGTGACCTTCGCCGATCTGATGGGCCTGATGATGAGCTTCTTCGTGATGCTCGTCGCGTTCTCGACCCAGGATGCCAACAAGCTGAAGGTCGTCGCAGGCTCCATGCGCGACGCCTTTGGTGTCCAGACCGAAGCGCGCTATTCCGGCATTGTCGAATCCGACGGCCTGCCGACCCGCCCACGGCTGAAGAACGTCGATCACATTCAGCCTGAGGATTCCTCCAACACGCCGACGCCGGACCAGGAGGATCGCGACCGCACGTCGGGCGCCAAGATCAAGGTGGACCGGAATTTTGCACTGGCGGCCGCCTCGCTGCGCCAGGCGCTGCAGGACATGCCGGAACTGACAGAAATGTCCAAGCACATCATGTTCGAGGAGACCAAGCAGGGCCTCAATCTCGAGATCGTGGACCAGGACGGCCGCTCGATGTTCGCCGACGGCTCCAAGGTGCCCTATGACCGCACCCGTCGCCTGATCGAAAAGCTTGCTGTTCCGCTCAAGGCGACGCCGCTGCGCGTCTCCATCGCCGGCCATACCGCGGCTGGATTCGTGCCGACCCGCAGCGACTACGGCGCCTTCGACCTGTCGGCCGATCGCGCCAATGCCGTGCGTCAGATTCTCGAACGCGAGGGCTTGCCGGCCGCCCATGTCTTCGCCGTCGCCGGCAAGGCGGACACCCAGCCGCTGTTTCCGGACGATCCCTCGCTCGCGGCCAACCGGCGGGTGACCATCACCCTGATGCGCGAAGATCCGCCGCTGCCGCCGAATCTGAAGCCGTAGGGCGCATTCGAGCGAAGGGGGCCCTGTTTCGCGCGAAGAAAGCGCGACAAAACAAGGATGTAGAGCCAATTCCCGTTCAATCGGGAACGGGAAGGCTCTGGGCTCTTGCGCCACCATCTTACCTGAGGCATGTCGTCGCGTGGGCGACGACCGTTGCTGCGCCGTCACAGCATCCGTCCCGGCGCCTGCTATGGTGATGTGCTGATTGACAGGGGCGCCGGAACCGTCAAAAGGCGCCGGATCAATTCTCGGGCAGAAGCGTTCCAGTTTCATATGACGGCGAGCATCACATCGACCGAAGCTCCGGACGGGCCGGTCACCTCTGGTTTCTGGGGCCTGACGCTCGGGAGTATCGGCGTTGTCTTCGGCGACATCGGCACGTCGCCGCTCTACGCATTCCACGAGGCCGTCAGGGGTGCCGCCCATGGCCAGCCGGTCTCGCGGGTTATGGTGCTCGGCGTGCTCTCGCTGATCCTCTGGGCGCTGCTGATCGTCGTCACCGCCAAATACGTGCTGCTGCTGCTGCGCGCCGACAACAACGGGGAGGGCGGCACGCTTTCCCTCATGGCGCTCGGCCAGCGCGCGCTCGGGCGGCGGAGCTGGTTCCTGATGGCGCTCGGCGTGGTCGGCGCCTCCATGTTCATCGGCGATTCCATGATCACGCCGGCGATCTCGGTGTTGTCGGCGGTCGAGGGTCTGAAGCTCGCCACGCCCGCCTTCGAGCACTATGTGGTTCCTCTGACCGTGCTCATCCTGGCGCTGCTGTTCGCGGTCCAAAGCAAGGGGACGGCGCTGGTGGCCTCGGCCTTCGGGCCGGTGATGGTCGTCTGGTTCACCGTTCTTGCCGTGTTGGGCGTCGTTCACATCGCCGACGATCCGTCGGTGCTGGCAGCGATCAATCCCTATTACGCGCTGCAATTCCTGCTATCGCACGGCACGATCGGCCTGGTGACATTGGGCGCGGTGTTCCTCGCGGTGACCGGCGGTGAGGCGCTCTACGCAGATCTGGGCCATTTCGGCCGCAAGCCGATCCAGTCGGCCTGGATGTTTTTCGTGCTGCCCTCGCTCCTGATCAACTATTTCGGGCAGGGCGCGCTGGTGCTGTCCGATCCCAGCGCGATCGAGCACTCTTTCTATCGTATGGTGCCCGAGCACTTCGTGCTGCCGCTGGTCGGGCTTGCGACCGCGGCGACCGTGATCGCGAGCCAAGCGGTGATCACAGGGGCCTATTCGCTGGTCTATCAGGCTGTGCAGCTCGGCCTCCTGCCGCGCTTCGAGGTGCGCTTCACCTCGGAAACTCATGCCGGCCAGATCTATCTGCCGCGTGTCAACCGGTTGCTCCTGATAGGTGTGATGCTGCTGGTGCTGTTGTTCCACACCCCCAGCAATCTGGCTTCGGCCTACGGCATTGCGGTCTCCACCACCATGGTTGCCGACGGCATCATGGGCTTCATCGTGATCTGGAAATTGTGGAACTGGCGCGCCGCGACGGCCGCAGCGGTGATCCTGCCCTTCGTCGTGGTCGACATAAGTTTCTTCAGCGCGAATCTTCTGAAGCTGCTTGAAGGCGCCTGGGTGCCGCTGCTGTTCGGCGCGATCATGGCCGGGACAATCTGGACCTGGCGGCGAGGGTCCGCGATCCTGATCCAGAAAACGCGCCGCATCGAGGTGCCGCTGGACGATTTGATCCGGAGCCTGGAGAAGCGGCCGCCGCACATCGTCAAGGGCACCGCGGTGTTCCTGACGAGCGATCCCTCCTTCGTGCCGACCGCGCTGCTGCACAATCTCAAGCACAACAAGGTGCTGCACGAGCATAACGTGGTCCTGACCATCGAGACCGCGCATACGCCGCGGGTCGATCTGTCGGAGCGTTTCCGGATGGAGAAGATCAGCGACAAGTTCTTCAAGGTCCGCCTGCGCTTCGGCTACATGGAGCAGCCGAACGTGCCCAAGGCGCTCGCGATCGCGCGCAAGCAGGGCTGGCAGTTCGACATCATGTCGACCTCGTTCTTCGTGTCGCGGCGCTCGCTGAAGGCGTCGGCGCAATCCGGCATGCCGCTTTGGCAGGACCATTTGTTCATCGCGCTGAGCCGGTCCGCCAACGACGCCACCGACTATTTCCAGATTCCCACGGGCCGGGTGGTTGAAGTCGGAACCCAGGTCACCATCTAAGCGGCGACTGGCAGAGACATGCCAAATTGCATACCTAAGCCCCAAAATCGGGCTAGGCTATGCCGGTAGCGCAGGCCTATAAGCCCCGCGCTCCCCGCCGTTGTGCAGTGAAGCATTTTTAGAGGCCATCAGGCTCTCCCATGACAAGTGATGTAGCGATTTCCGCCCCGGAAACGGCGGCGGCCAATGGGCATGGCGACGCCCACACCACCGCCGGTTTCGGTGCGCTGACACTCGGCAGCATCGGCGTCGTCTATGGCGATATCGGCACCAGCCCGCTCTACGCGTTCCGCGAGGCGGTGATGGCGGCGTCCGGCGCGGAGGGGGTGCCGACGCCGGCGGCCGTGCTCGGCGTGCTCTCCCTGATCCTGTGGGCGCTCATCATCGTGGTGACGCTCAAATACGTCGTGATCCTGCTCCGTGCCGACAACAACGGCGAGGGCGGCACGTTGGCCCTGATGGCGCTGGCCCAGCGCGCAGTCGGCACCCGCGGAACAACCATCGTCCTGCTCGGCATCATTTCCGGCGCCCTGTTCTATGGCGACGCCGTGATCACGCCGGCGCTCTCGGTGCTGTCGGCGATCGAAGGCATGAAGGACATCACCCTGCACTTCGAGCCCTACATCGTACCGCTGACCGTGATCATCCTGGTCGGTCTGTTTGCCGTGCAATCCCGCGGCACCGCTCGCGTCGCCGCCTTCTTCGGCCCCATCATGTGCGTCTGGTTCGCTGTGATCGCGATCGCGGCGATCCACCCGATCATCCAGCAGCCGCAGGTGCTGTTGGCGCTGAACCCGCTCTACGCGGTGTCGTTCATGCTCCACCACGGCATCATCGGATTCGTGACGCTGGGAGCGGTGTTCCTGGCAGTCACGGGCGCGGAGGCGCTCTATGCCGACCTCGGCCATTTCGGCAAGCGGCCGATCCAGACCGCCTGGCTGTTCATCGTGCTGCCGTCGCTGGCGCTGAACTATCTGGGGCAGGGTGCGCTCGTGCTCGGCGATCCCGGGGCGATCGTCAGCCCGTTCTTCCAGCTCTTTCCGCAAGGTTTTTTCCGCGGCTGCATGGTCGTGCTGGCGACCGCCGCAACTGTTATCGCGAGCCAGGCGGTCATCACCGGTGCCTATTCGCTGACGCGTCAGGCGATCCAGCTCGGTCTGTTGCCGCGCTTTGAAATTCGCCATACGTCTGAAGCCCATTCCGGCCAGATCTTCATCCCGCGCATCAACCAGCTCCTGCTGGTCGCGGTGGTCCTGCTGGTGCTCTTGTTCCGCTCCTCCAGCGCACTGGCCTCGGCCTACGGCATCTCCGTCACCGGGACCATGGTGGTCACGGCGATGATGGGCTTCGTGGTGATCTGGAAGGTATGGCGGTGGTCGCCGTTCACGGCTGCCGCCCTGATCGCGCCGTTCCTGTTTCTCGACCTCACCTTCCTGGCCGCCAATCTGCTCAAGGTGTTCGAGGGCGGCTGGGTGCCGCTGGCGCTCGGCGCGCTCATGATCATCCTGATGTACACGTGGCGGCGCGGCAGCCGGCTGCTGTTCGAGAAGTCGCGCAAGCTCGAATTCCCGCTCGCCGACCTCGTGGCGATGCTGGAGAAGCGGCCGCCGCAGCGCGTGCCCGGCACCGCCGTGTTCCTGACCAGCGATCCCCTCAGCGCGCCCACGGCGCTGATGCATAGTCTGAAGCACTACAAGGTGCTGCACGAGAAGAACGTCATTCTCACCATCGAGACCGCGCAGACCCCGCGCATCGATCCGGCCGAGCGGGTGAAGCTGGAGCAGATCTCGCCGACCTTCTCCAAGGTGACGCTGAAGTTCGGCTTCATGGAATCGCCCAATGTGCCGAAGGCGCTGGCGATCGCCCGCAAGCTCGGCTGGCAGTTCGACATCATGTCGACCTCTTTCTTCCTGTCGCGGCGGGCGCTCAAGCCGGCCGCCCATTCCGGCATGCCGCGCTGGCAGGACCGGCTGTTCATCTCGCTCAGCCGTTCCGCCAACGACGCCACCGACTATTTCCAGATCCCCTCCGGCCGCGTTGTCGAGGTCGGCACCCAGGTCACCATCTGAAGCGACGATCTGATCCTCCATTTGAAGGTCGCGCTTCAAGTCGCTGCGATTTAGCTTTAACTTGCGCAAGGCAGCTCAAGCCTTTGTAGCGCTTGATTTTCACCGGCCGAGAGGCGAGGTTGCCGGCCGCCGGGATCGCCCCGGCAGCGGCCCGCGACGTTGGAGGATGATGTGGCAAATCAAGTACAGGATCTGACCCCGGACGAGGTCTCCAAGGGTGTCGCGGAGGGCCGCTATCTCCTCGTCGACGTGCGCGAGCCGAACGAGGTCGAGGCCGAAGCCTATCCTTTCGGCGTGGTCGTGCCGCTCTCGACCTTCGATCCCAAGGCGATCCCCGATCCCGAGGGTAAGGAGGTCGTGTTCGCCTGCCGTTCGGGCAAGCGTTCGGTGACGGCCTCGCTGGCGGCGCAGGCGGCAGGGCTGCCGTACGACAAGCATCTGGCCGGCGGCATGCTCGGCTGGAAGGCGGCGGGTCTTCCCAGCAAGGTCGGCGGCTGACCCCGCCGATGTCCAAGAGCTCGTCCCTCAACAAGGTCTTCGCGGACCTTCCGGTCACCATCTTCGAGGCGATGTCGCAGGCCGCGCGCGACAACGCCGCGATCAATCTCGGCCAGGGCTTCCCTGATGATCCCGGCCCCGAGGACATCCGCCGCGCCGCGGCCGAGGCTTCGCTGAACGGCTACAACCAGTACCCGTCGATGATGGGCCTGCCGGAACTGCGCCAGGCGATCGCGACCCATTACGGCCACTGGCACGGCCTCGAGCTCGATCCGATGAGCGAGGTGATGGTGACCTCCGGCGGCACCGAGGCCCTGACTTCGGCCATCCTCGCCGTCGTCCAGCCCGGTGACGAGGTGGTGTGCTTCCAGCCGGTGTACGATTCCTACCTGCCGATCATCCGCCAGGCCGGCGGCATTCCGCGCCTGGTCCGGCTCGAGCCGCCGCATTGGCGGCTGAATGAGGACATGCTGAAAAGCGTCTTCAATTCAAAGACCAAAGCGGTGCTCTTCAACAACCCCCTGAATCCGTCCGCAGTGGTGTTTCCGCGCGAGGACCTCGAGCTGCTGGCGCGCTACTGCCAGGAGTTCGACGTCATCGCGATCTGCGACGAGGTCTGGGAGCACGTCACTTTCGACGAGCACAAGCACATCCCGCTGATCACCATCCCCGGCATGCGCGACCGCACCATCAAGGTCGGCTCTGCCGGCAAGATCTTCTCGCTGACGGGCTGGAAGATCGGCTTCGTCTGCGCCGCGCCGCCGCTGCTGCGCGTTGCCGCCAAGGTGCACCAGTTCCTGACCTTCACCACCGCGCCGAACCTCCAGGCCGCCGTCGCTTACGGGCTCGGCAAGCCGGACGAGTATTTCCTGTCGATGCGCAAGGACCTGGCGCGGAGCAGGGACCGCCTCGCCAAGGGACTGGAGAGCCTCGGCTTCCCGGTGCTGAAGTCGCAGGGCACCTACTTCCTCACCGTCGACCTGTCCCCGCTCGGGCTGAACGAGAGCGACACCGAGTTCTGCTGGCGGATCGTGAAGGACTACAAGGTCGCGGCAATTCCGGTGTCGGCCTTCTACGAGCAGGACCCTGTGACCTCGGTGGTGCGCTTCTGCTTTGCCAAGAAGGACGAGACGCTCGACACCGCGCTGGAGCGGCTGTCGGACGCGGTGCGCGGGCGCAAGAGGTAGGAGAGATGACGAACGTCAGCCGCTTTGGTTTTGGCCTCGCGATCGCCGCCGCGCTGACGTTGCTCTCCGCCGCCGCAGGGGCAGAGGAGCGGGTCGTCAACTTCTACAACTGGTCGAACTACGTGGCGCCCGACGTTCTCGAGGCCTTCACCAAGGAGACCGGCATCAAGGTGGTCTACGACACTTTTGACGCCAACGAGACCCTGGAGACGCGCCTGATGGCCGGCAAATCCGGCTATGACGTCGTGGTGCCGACCGCCTATTTCCTCCAGCGCCAGATCAAGGCCAACATCTTCCAGAAGCTCGACAAGTCGAAGCTGCCGAACTTGGCCAATGCCTGGCCGGTGGTGACCGAACGTCTCGCGATCTACGACCCCGGCAATGTCTACGCCGCCAATTACATGTGGGGCACGACGGGCATCGGCTACAACGTCGCCAAGCTGAAGCAGATTCTCGGAGCGGATGCGAAGATCGACAGTTGGGACATCGTGTTCAAACCGGAGAACCTCGTAAAATTCAAAGACTGCGGCGTCCACATGCTCGATTCCGCCGACGACATTTTTCCGGCGGCGCTGAGCTGGCTCGGGCTCGATCCGAACTCGACCAAGCAGGCCGACCTCGAGAAGGCCGCCGATGTCGTCGCCAAGGTGCGGCCCTCCGTGCGCAAATTCCACTCGTCCGAATATCTCAGTGCGCTCGCCACCGGCGAGATCTGCTTCGTGGTCGGCTGGTCCGGCGACATCATGCAGGCCCGCGCCCGCGCTGCCGAAGCCAAAAGCGGCATCGAGATCGGCTACGCCATCCCGAAGGAGGGCGCGCAGATGTTCTTCGACAATCTCGCAATCCCCGCGGACGCCAGGAACGTTAGGGAGGCCTACGAGCTGATCAACTATCTCTACCGTCCGGACGTGGCCGCCAAGAATACGGACTTCCTGTCCTACGCCAACGGCAACCTCGCCAGCCAGAAGCTGGTCGACCCGAAGATCCTGAACGACAGGAACATCTATCCGGACGAGGCGACGCTCGCAAAGCTGTTCGTGATCACGGCGCGTGATCCGGCGACCCAGCGGGTTATCAATCGGCTCTGGACCAGGGTGAAGACGGGAAGGTAAGACGCCGCGGTCGTGCTGGGATTAACCCGGCAAGTCATTTTCTGCAAAACAACCCCATCACAGTAGAATCGCGACTGGCGCGCCGCTGGCAGTGCCCAAGCCGTAGTGCGGCTTGGCTTAATCGACGCGCCGGCGCAATGACCCGAAGCAGCGCGCGTGCGGGCGCGAAATGAAGCGCGATGGAGGCCGAACGCGCGTGACGTCACAGGCTCCGCTCATTTGCCTCGTCGGCAAAACAGCGGCAAATTGCATCGTGGCCATCGGGCTTAGATAAGTGACGCGCTGGACGCGTAGCCGTCAGGTCGATCAATCGTTCGCAGCAACTTCTTGAATTTCTTGCCACTGGAACACAAGCACGGATCATAAACCTTCGTGTTCGCGGCAAGCTCGACCGCACTGCTGTCTCGGCGAAGCCCAGGGGTCATGCGCCGCTGTTTGCGCATACGCAAACCCCCGTCCAACGAAGGAGAAGTTTGTGCAAAGGAGCTTGCGTGCTCCGACGTCAATACCGAATTACCGTCTCATGGCCCCCACCGGATCGTTGAAAAAGCTCAACCTAGGCTAGACGGCGCCTGGCCGAGGTGAAACAGTACGAGCTTTCAATCGTGGGATGAATTTAACGTCGGGAGTTTGGGGGCTGTTTTGTTTAAGTGTGCATTTGTGCTGTCATCCGTTTTCTTGTCCGTGTTGTGTGGGGCTTGTACCCGAGCCGAGCTCGTGAACAAGGCCGATGCTTACGACGCGGCCATCTGGGACTCCAACAATAGGCAAATCCTGTTGAATGCCGTTCGTGCGAGCCAGCGCGCGCCTATGTCGTTCGTGGGGCTCGGCGATGTCTCCGCCAGTCCGGTGTTCTCAGGCAGCACCAACGGTACTTTCAATTTAAGCCCGAGTGCCCTCACAGGCTACTCTTTGAATCCTACCGTGTCCTATGGAGGAGGGTTCACGTCGTTCCAGATGAACAATCTGAACCATGTGCAGTTTGCGAGCACGATGCATCAGCCATTGAGCCGCAAGATCGTTGATTACTTCAATTCAGAGAAGTGGCCCGAAGAAGTCGTTCAGCGCATCCTTTTTCAGCGGGTTGAATTGACACCTGCAGAATATACCAAGGCTCGCAGCATGAAGGACCTCAAATGCCGCGAGTCCGATCCGCGCACCATGGAAATATGCCGTCAAATTGCGGAAGATGAATATCTACAGGACCATTCCGAATTCAATTGTCCGCCGCCCCGCCTCGCGAAGGGACGCTACGAATTGTCAACTCGGCACGTGAATTCTGCTCGATGAACCAGTTTCAGATTTTGCTGAGAACATACCGACTGTTGGGTTATGAATTCAAATCCACCTACATGCGGTCGGCAGAAGGCATTCTATATTTCTTGGGCGAACTCATCGCTGCGCAGAACTACTCGGCACAAGGTTATGAGCCGAAGGTCCTTCTCGGAGGCCCGGACGGACACCATCATCTGGTGAACTTGTTTGTCGTCAGGCGCGGCAACCCCGGACCACCGGTCGCGGCCGTACAAGTCAATTTCAACGGTGAAGACTTTTTCATACCGCGACCGCAGCTCGGCGCTCTTGATGAAGACCGATCGCTTCAGGTGCTTGATCTCGCCGCGACGGCGATCGTCTTGGCCACCCTCAAGGAAGACTTGCCGAAATCGAGCAATATCAACTTGGTCTCGGCACGGTAATCCAGCGCGCACTACGGTTCATTCGCTCTGATTGTCGCATAAATGAAACTTGCGACATCTAACCTGTCTTCGGAGGCGACATGTCTGAAATCGATAGAGCCCGCGACCGCAGATTAGAAGTCGTGCGCACTGCCGCCAAACGCTGGCAAGCCCGCACACAGAGCCGAACGTCCGATGCCGCTACGATCGCGCGTTCGGGGCCGGGCACGGCGGACAGTCCGATGCGGCAGGCGAGGTTTGCCGTACGGCAAGACCTTCTGGCGCATGCCGCCAATCTCCGCGAACGAGGCCGACTTCCAATCTTCATCGAGCGAAAAATTGGTCCGACACTCGACTTGATTTCAATGGCACCGAGCGAGGCGGCCCGCAAGGTTGGGCGACCCGTCGCTCGCATCGTCAGCTCTGTCGATCCCAGGGTCCAACCGGAGGGGTTTGCGTCGGGGTTCCTGGTCTCGCCGAGGCTGCTTTTGACGAACTGTCACGTGTTTCCAGATGCAGCCTCGTCTCACGGTACTGGCGCCAATTTCTTGCACGAGTTCGACGAGCATGGTCTCAAGGTGGGTGTGACGTTTGCGATCGATGCCAGCAGCTTCTTTGTCTGTGACAATCATCTTGATTTTGCCTTGGTCGGGGTTAGCCCCATCGCGAATACGGGTGAGCCGATCGAGAGCCTCGGAGCAATCCCGCTCTCGGAGGCAACGTCCAAAGTCCTCAAGGGCTACCCCATTGAGGTGATCCAGTATCCTGACGGCGGTGGCAAGCAATATGCCATCATGAACAACCGGCTGCTCGACGTTCTCGATGAAGGCTTCCTACATTACGAGACCGATACTTTGGAGGGATCATCAGGATCGCCGGCCTTCAGTGAGGCGTGGGAACTGGTTGCCCTTCACCACGCCGGGATACCTGAAATGCGGGGCGATGACATCGTCGCAACCGATGGCTCCGTCTGGACCGAAGATATGGGTGAAGACAAGGTTCATTGGGTCGCCAACGAGGGTATCCGCATCAGCTCAATCGTCCAGGCGTTGGGCAAGGTCAAATTGACCGATGCCAAACAGGCGAAAATCCTAAGCGATCTGCTCGCGGGCACGACGGACCCCGCCGATGATGTCAGTCAAATGCTGAGGGGAGCCGCTCCTACCAGTGTCTTTGCGGCAAGCTCTGGCGGCTCGGAAAACAACCAATTACTAACCCAAAGAGTGGCATTTGAGGAGAGAAGCATGTCCGGTACAAACATGAATTTTAGTGGCCCTGTCACCATCCATGTTTATGCGGAGCAAACGGCTCCGCCACAGCCGGGTGCGGAGTCCGCTGTCGCCGCCCTCGAAAAGACGTTGCGGTTCGATCCGAACTATGAGGATCGCGAGGGTTATCAAGAAGCATTCTTGGGTACTGACGTGGTCGTACCCGTTCCAGGAATCGTGGCCGCGCGGTCTGGCGAGATGTACAAGGAAAATGGTGAATTCCTAATTCTCAAATATCACCACTATAGCCTTGCGATGAATAAAGCTCGTAGGCTCCAGATGTGGTCGGCCGCAAATGTGGACTACAATCCCGATCTTCGAAAACAAAATGGTCGGGCATTTTTCGGAACCGACCGCTGGGTCGCCGATCCGCGGATACCCAACAAATTCCAAATTGCCGATCCAGATTTCTATAAGCCTGCCGGGCAGATCGATCGTGGACATATCGTTCGCCGCGAGGATAGCGCCTGGGGCGAAACCGCAAAAGAACTCGAGTTCTCGAACTCGGACACCTTTCATTGGACGAATTGCACGCCACAGCACCAGGCTTTCAATCGTGAGTCCCCCGGGTCGGCGTACGGCGGCATCAAGGGCCTGTGGGGCGGCTTCGAGGCCTATATTCAAAAGAGCCTGCAGCACGATGATACGAGGGCTTGCATCATCGCTGGGCCGATCCTCGCCGCCGATGATCCAACGGCGGACTTCGGCTCAGGACCGATCGCTTACCCTGTTCTGTTCTGGAAGGTTGTGGCGGTGGCCGCCAAGGACGCTGGAAGCCGATCGCGGCTCTTAACCTACGGCTTCCTTCTTAGTCAGAAGAACGTGGTCGACGATTTCGGCATCGAGTTTGCCCCCGGTCAGTATGCTCGGTATCAGCGGCCACTTGCCGAAATTGCCGAGCTTGCAGGTGTCACTTTTGATGAAAGACTTCTGGCCGCCGATGCCAAGGCACAAGCCGGAGCCTGATTGCGACCGACTGCGCGGCTGCGGCCCGGCACGACCTGGCTCAACGTCTCGCCGCCGATGAAGAACGCGCAAGTCCGATCTGTATCGCAGCCTGGGATCGCGTCGTTCAGGCGGAAGTCGGCGCGGAACTGCCGGAGCGGTGAGTTCTCCGTCATTCCGGGATGGTGCGTCAGCACCAGACCCGGAATCTCGAGATTCCGGGTTCGATGCTTTCGCATCGTCCCGGAAAGACGATCGAGCGCCTACCGCCACCGCCGGTGCAGCCACAGCCACTGCTCGGGATGCTCGCGGACCCAGCCTTCCACCACGCTCGTGATCGCCTGCGTGGTGCCCTGGATGTCGATCTTGCCGTCGGCGTCGCGCACCGGCTGGACCTCTTCGGTGATCTCGGCGGTGAAGCGGCCGCCGGGCAGGCGGATGACGCGGACGCCGTGGATCGGGCATTCGACCTGGCGCAACAGGCGCGCCAGCATTGGATTGGCGCGGGTCTTGCGGCCGAAGAAGGTGACCTCGACGCCGCCGGTCAGATATTGGTCGATCAGCATCGCGACGTGCTTGCCGTCTTTGAGCGCCTGCGCGAGCCGCAGCGGCGCGTCGCGCCCCGCGGGGATCAGTGTGCCCATGTTGACCTGGCGCATCTCCTGGATGATGCGGTCGGCGGAGGCGATGTTCGGGCGGCGGTAGAGGATCGCCGCATCGAGCCCGTGTGCGACGGCGGCGAGCGCCGGCAATTCCCAATTGGCCAGATGCGCGGCGAAGATCAGCGCCGGCTTGCCGTCGTCGCGGATGCGGTCGAACAGCTCGATGCTGCGGTCGGGCAGTTCGATCCGGCTGTTGTCGGGATGATCGCGGTCATAATCCCAGACGTGGTCCATGTGGGCGAATTCGGCGCCGACGCGGCCGAGATTGTCCCAGACGCCCATCAGGATGGATTCGATTTCCTCGGGCGACTTGTCCGGAAAGGCGGCGGTGAGATTGGCGCGGCCGATGCGGTGCTCGCGAAGGCGCGGCCCGATCAGCCTGGTGGCGCGTGCGAAAAAGTCCGAGGTCTTGGCCGGATCGAAGTAACGCGTGGTGCGCAACATGCCGACGGTGGCAGCCCCGATCAGGCCTCCACCGATCGATTTGGCCGTCTGCCGCGCGCGCGCCTTCGTCCTCGCAGGAAGCAGCGCCATGCGTCCGGTCAGGCCGGTTCGCGGGTCAGGATCAGCGAGGCGTTCTGGCCGCCGAAGCCGAACGAGTTCGACATCACCGCGGTGACGCGGGCATCGCGTGCCTTGTTGCCGACGACGTCGAACAGGATCGTGGGATCCGGATTGTCGTAGTTGATCGTCGGCGGGATGCGCTGATGCTCCAGCGTGAGCAGCGAGAAGATCGCCTCGACCGCGCCGGCGGCCGAGATGGTGTGGCCGACCATCGACTTGTTGGAGGTAACCGGAATCTTCGACACGAGTTCGCCGAACACGGCCGATGTCGTATTGTATTCCATCTTGTCGTTCTCGGGCGTCGCGGTGCCGTGCGCGTTGATGTGGTCGATCTGGTCCGGCGTCATGCTGGCATCGGCCAGCGTCTTGTTCATGCAGCCGATGATCGGCTTGCCGTCGGGCGACGAGCGGGTGCGATGGAAGGAATCGGTGAGCTCGCCGCAGCCGGCGATCACGCCGAGGATTTTTGCGCCGCGCGCGGCGGCGGCTTCATAGCTTTCGAGCACCAGCGCACCTGCGCCTTCGGCCATGACAAAACCGTCGCGGTTCTTGGAGAAGGGACGGGAGGCCGCCTGCGGCGGGTCGTTCTGGGTCGACAGCGCCGAGAGCAGCGAGAAGCGCACGAGCGCCTCCGGATTCACGGTGCCGTCGGTCGCCACGCACAGCGCGGCATCGGTTTCGCCGCGGCGGATCGCCTCGACGCCGAGTTGGATCGAGGTCGCGCCCGAAGCGCAGGCCGTCGACAACGAGATCGGCGAGCCCTTGGTGCCGAAGGTCTCGGCGAGGTAGGCCGCGACCGAACCGAACATGAAGCGGTGGTGATAGGCGCTGTACTTGCCGCCGCCGGAGATGCGCAGCAGATCGTCGTAGTTGAAGTCGAGCTTACCGACGGCGCGGCCGAGCTCGCGGCGCTGCGGCCATTCGACTTCGACAGGTGCGACCGCAAGGAAGAGAGGACCCGGGAAATCCGCCTTGGCGCCGATGCCGGCCTGGTCCAGCGCCTCCTGCGTCACCAGTTCGGCCATCCGCTCGGACAGGGCGGTGGAGGAGAACGGATCGACGCTGACGAAATCCACCGTGCCGGCCATCGTGGTTTTCAGGCCGTCGACCGGAAAGCGCGTGATGGTGCGGATGCCGGATTCGCCGGCGACGAGCTTCGCCCAATTGTCGGTCTTGCCGTTGCCGAGCGAGGTCATGATGCCCATGCCGGTGACGACGACGACGGGACGCCCGAGTTTGTCGCGTGGTGCAGTCATGTCGATCCCCGCTTGAGCTGGAGCAAGATCCGAAAAAGCGTGACGCGGTTTTTCGAGAAGATCATGCCCAAACAATAACCTGCCAAAGCGCAACGCGCTTTAGCTTACTGCCTCGACCAGCGCCATGCCTTCGCCGCGCCAGTGTCCGGCCCCCACCACCACAATCTGGGTGGGCGCTCCCTGCATTTCAATCTCGGTGCCCGTGGAATCGTTCGGCGGAAACAGCGCGCCGCGCGAGATCGACAGCGCGGCGAGCGCGATGCCGAGCGGGAATTGCGTCTCCATGGTGTGGCCGAACATCGTGCCGGTCGAGCGCACCGGGAACTCGGCGTGGCCCTTCAGGAAGCCGCGCTCTTCCGATGTCGCCGGCTCGGCGCCGGTCGCACCGGATATGATCGCGCCCTTGCCGTCGCGCTTCGGCAACTTTGCCCAAAGCTTCTCCAGCGTCGCGGCCATGTCGCCGGGGGTCTTGCGCCGGGCAAGGTCGGCAACGACGCTCGACAGCTTCGCGAACGGCTTGGCACCGCGCGCTTCCGCATGCGCCTTCGATTCCAACACCAGAAACGCGCCAGCCGAGCCGAGCGCGAAGCCGGCGTGGTCCTTGCGCGCCCACACGGGTGCGAACTTGTCCTTCAAATTGAAATCGCCGAATTCGTAGAGGACCATCAGGTCCTTGCGTTCGCCATTGTGCGAGCCGCCGATCAACGCGATGTCGCTCTCGCCGGAGGCGATGCGCGACAATGCAATGCGGGCGGCATCGGCGCCGGCAACCTCTTCACCCATGAAGGTGCGCGAGGTGCCGCCAATGCCATGCACGATGGCGATATTGCCGGCGAGCAGGTTGGAGAGCTGGGCCAGGAACAGCGTCGGCCTGAGATCGCTCATCAGCCGCTCGTTGAGGAAGCCGGGCGCGTTGGCGCCCTTGGCCTCGGCCGTGAGCACGCCGGTGTCGACGTTGAGATCGCGCTCGCCGCCGCCGGCGGCGACCACCATGTCGATCTTCGACAGGATGTCCTTGTTGCCCTTGATCCCGGCGGAGTCGAGCGCAAGCCCGGCCGCATAGGTGCCGATGCGCTGCCAGGCTTCCATCTGGCGCTGGTCGCCCTTCTTCGGAATCTGGCTGTCGAAGGTAACAGGCATCAGGGGGTGCACGATGTAGGGCGCAAACCCCTTCTCGTCGACATTGATACGCTTCTCCTGAAGCGCGGCCCAGTTGGCGTCCAGGCCCTCGCCGAGCGAGGTGGCCAGGCCAATGCCGGTGATCCAGACTTCCGTCTGGGCGGGCTTCGAAGCAGTCTCGGTCATGGCGATACGGCCTGTTGCGGAAAGCCGACGCGTTTGGCGACCGCGTCCATGTGGGCGCGCATATCCGCATGGGGAAAGGGAATCTGCGTGAAGGTCAGCGTCGAATTCGCGCGCAGCTTGCCGCCGACCTTGATCTTGGCTTCGGTCACGGCGTAGCCGGAGCCCTGATGGGCCAGGCTCGCCTCGATGCTCATGAGATCGCCGGGGAAGACCGAGCCGCGGACCTTGGCCTCCTTGACGGCAGCCAGGATCGGCATGCGCTCGAATTTGAGCACGCCAAGCTGAAGCCAGCCCGAGGCCTGCGCCATCGATTCGATCAGGAGCACGCCGGGCATCAGGGGATAGCCCGGGAAGTGCCCCTCGAAGATGGTGCTTTCCATCGGGACCTGAGCCTCGACGACAATCGTCTTCGCGTCGACGTTGAGGTCGACGACGCGATCTATCATGTGAAAGTATTCGAGTTGCATGACCGCGCGCTTAGGCGCTCGCGCCCTTGGCCGCAACCAGTTCGTCGATGCGGGCACACAGGTTTTTCAGCACGAAGTACTGCTCGGTGGTCGCTTTGCCGTCGTTGACCTCCTGGGTCCACTTTTCCAGCGGCAGCTTGATACCGAACTGCTTGTCGATCGCGAACGCGATGTCCAGGAAATCGAGGCTGTCGATGCCGAGGTCATCGATGGCATGGCTATCCGGCGTGATCGTGTCGCGCGGGATGTCGCAGGTTTCAGCGATGATCGTAGCGACCTGATCGAATGTGGAGGACATCACTAAGCCTTTGATATTTTGCAGATATTTGTCAGATTGTCCAGAGTGGAACGGTGGGTGGGCATCGCGCCCCGATGACGCCCTCAACCCCCCTCTGGCCGGGTCGAAAGCCCGTATATCGGAGCGCCGCCCTGAGTTCAATGGAGCCGGCGGGTGTGGGGACAGGGCAGGGATGCCCGGCTGAGCCGTTTCCGCCGAAGTACCGCCGGCGGGCCTCGCCAGACGTCTTGCTCGCCAGACGCCTTGCCTAGATGTGCGGCGTCGTGATCTTCACGCAGTCGCGGCGGCCCATCAGCACGCAATCCTGGGTCCGACGCAGGTCGGCGATGCTCACCGCGAGCCATATCCCGATCGCGGTCAGTGCGATGGTGAAGGCCAGCGCCGCGATGTTGGCGAGCATGCGATGGCGGAAATCGTCCGGTTCAGTGCGGGGCTGCTCGTAGCGCGACAGGTCGAGCGGCTCGGGCGCGACGCGCAATTGCTGCACGCTACCGTTGCCGCGGTAGCCCGTCGGGGAAGGCGAGGTGCGCGGCCTGAACTGGAGCACCCGGTGCTCGTCATCCGAGCTTATGGGCCGCTGGGTTGTCATGGTGCAGGGATCACTCCGAAGCAGCGATTTTTAGATAGCATACGTGGTGAACGCGTTGCAGAAAATCTTCTCAACGCGCACGTGCATTGCGCGTCCGCACTATCCTGCAGGGCTGCGAACGAAGGATCGTGGAACCGTGGTCGTTCCGGCATGCAGAGGGTGCGATGCAATAATCCCACCGAACCGAATGCATTTGCCGGCGCGATGCCCATGGCATAGTCCAGGGAACCTGACCACGCAGTTGCAACCATGTTAAAGGCCTTTCGACCATGACCAATACGCGCGAACCGAGAGTGCATCCGGTGTCGATCCTGTCGCTGCGGCCGACGCAGATGACGGTCGGAATGCGCGAGGTCAAGGAGAAGCGCAAGCGCTGGCGCGAGCACGACAAGAAGAAGCAGGCCGATCTGCTCGGCAAGCATATGATCCCCGTCGTGCACGGCCCCGACGAGCGCTATTACGTGATCGACCATCATCATCTCGGTCGCGCGCTGCACGACGAGGGCGTCAAGGAGGTGCTGGTCACCATCGTCGGCGACCTCAGGATGGTCGAGCGCGAAGCTTTCTGGGGCGTCATGGACAACAAGCGCTGGGTCTATCCCTACGACGCCAAGGGTGAACGGCGACCGTTCCGCGATTTGCCCAAATCCGTCGTCGATCTCAAGGATGATCCCTTCCGGAGCCTTGCCGGCGAGCTGCGCCGCATGGGCGGCTTCGCCAAGGACACCACGCCGTTCTCCGAATTCCTGTGGGCCGATTATCTGCGCCGAAAGCTGTCGCGCAAGGCTGTGGATGCCAATTTCGACAAGGCACTTGAGAAGGCGATGTCCTCAGCCAAGAGCAAGGATGCGATCTATTTGCCCGGCTGGTGTGGGCCAGCGGAGGATGATTAGACGCAACGCTCGCAGCAGTACGGCATGCAGCTGCGCAAACCTGATCTGATCACAGCCTCTTGAGCGAAACCATCTTCCGTCCGCGCGAAGCCGTGCTGAAACAAAACCGTGCCATCTGTTGGGATTGTCGAGCTCTCATAGGAGGCCGAAATGCGCCGTCTGGTTTTCGCCGTTGCCCTGCTCGTGGTCGCTTCAGCCGGGATATCGGCATCGTTCGCGGCAGTTCACCATGCCAAGACATTGACGTTTTCAGAGCGCTTTGCCCCGGCGCTCGAGTTGATGGCGAACCGCTAGGACAGATTCACGCCGGTTCAACCAGCAGCGTCGCGATCGATTTTGCGCAGCCGCACAAAGGCGGCCCAGGCCCGCGGATAATCCTTGTCCGTGGGATCGATCGTAAGAAGCGCGCGGCATGCTTCCTTGATCTCCTCAGGCGAAGGACGCTTGGCCGGAACGCCGGATGATTTGGCGTCCTCCCATCGACCCTCGATATCTTTCGCGAAAGCCATGGCCTCGGCGCTCGTCCGCTTCTGGGTCGATTTCGCCAGCGGATGGTCCGACGGGAAATTCGGCCATGCGTTCGGCGGCTGGTCGACACGCCACGTCAGTTCATCTGCTTGTCGTGCCTCCACGCCCGAACTCGAATGCTGGGCTGCTGGCGCCCATCCTGCCCCTGCTGAGCCTGCCGAACCCGATGAGCCGGCCGATCTCCGCGCGACCGCCGAACCTGGCGCGACCGCCGCTGTCTGTCCGGCCAGCTGGCCAAGCTGTTGTTCCATCGTTCCGCCGCTGGACTTGGGGATGATTTTTTCGACGGTCTTGATCATCGACAGCGCGCCTGGCGATATCAGCGTGTTCTGGTCGGCAATTTTGTCGTCGGCCGCGTCTGGGCAGGGCCTGTAAGCAGAGCGCTGCGACGTCATCCGGCCGTCGTCGTCGATACGGGCAAAATCGATCGCGACAGTGTAAACGAACGCGGCCTCGACATACTGCCTCTCCTTATCCATCGCCTTTACGGAGCCGCATACGTATCTTGCCTTGTCTGCATCGATCGTTCGCAGGCCGTTGAAGTGAGCTGAATTCGGCGCAATGAGGACGCGTAAGACGGCAGCCCGCGCCTTGCCATGCTCCGATTCGAACATGCTCCATATCTCGTTCGCGTTGATGATCTCCGGCTGATAGTTCCAGGCGTATCCGGCCGCGAAGAATGCCGTGCCGATACAGGTCGCGACAACAAATGCCCGCACGTTCATGAGAAGCCCCCAACAGGCACGACTCATCCACGTCTCCGGTGACGGAAACTACGCAAGTTGTGCCAAAGCGTTTGTGCTAGTTGAGGGTGAGATTCTTAATAAAACGTATGCGATTGCGAAACCACAGAGTTCCCGTCAAACGGGAACTCATCCGCTGCATTTGTCGGCGACCCGGTCCTTACCGCGTTCGCGGCAGTCGGTCATTTCTTCGGCAGCCGTCCCATCAGATAGAATTCGTCATTCGGCCGCATACCGGTGAAATTCGCCAGCCGGTTCGACAGTGCGAAGAAGGCGGAGATTGCGGCGATGTCCCAGATGTCGTCGCCGCTGAAGCCATGCGGCGCGAGCGCGGTGAAATCGTCCTCGGAAATCCGCTGCGCATCGGCCGAGACCTTCATCGCGAAGTCGAGCATCGCCTTTTGCCGCGGCGTGATGTCGGCCTTGCGGTAGTTCGTGGCGATCTGGTCCGCGATCAGCGGGTTCTTGGCGCGGATACGCAGGATCGCGCCATGCGCGATCACGCAATACTGGCACTGATTGGCCGCCGAGGTCGCGACCACGATCATCTCGCGTTCGGCTTTGGTGAGGCCGCCGTCCTTCTCCATCAGCGCGTCATGGTAGGCGAAGAAGGCGCGGAACTCGTCCGGGCGGTAGGCCAGCGTCAAGAACACGTTCGGCACGAAGCCGCTCTTCTCCTGCACGCCGAGGAGACGCGTGCGGATGTCGTCAGGGAGCGCATCGAGGGCGGGAGCGGGGAAGCGTTGCGCGGGCTTTGTCATGGGCATGGATTCCGGCTTGGGGCCGGCAACCATAGTCGATGCCGGTGCCATGCTCAACGTGACGCCGGGCTGGCAATGCCGGAGCTGGAAAACGAGTGTTGCTTTACCGCAGCGGCTTCTTCAGCAGCGAGAAGCGGTCCGGATCCAACCCCATCGACGGTTGCAGCATCGGGGCTTCGACGTTGGAGAGCATCTTCGCGGGCGGCGCCGAGAACACCGGATCGTTCGGCACGTCGCGCTGCGAGGTGGCACCGCGCCAGCGCTCGAGCACGGCGCCGACGAAATGCATGTCGTGACCGGAGGTGACGGACGGCACGCTGCTGATGGTGGCTTCGCCGCGCGGCAATTGATGCGGCGGTACCTCCTTGAAGCGCAGCCGCGTCGGCAGTGCGACACCTTCGCCGAACGCCAGCACTTCGCGGGTACCGAGCGAGGGCACGAACGAAAGCAGGTTCGCGGCTGCATCCGACACCGCGGCGCGCAGCAGCGCCTGGTCGCGCTCGTTGGCAAGACGCATCGTGAACAGCGTGTTGCACTGGGAGATGATGGTGGCGTCGAGCTCGGCCGGACGCTGGGTGATGAGGCCGAGATAGACGCCGTATTTGCGGCCTTCCTTGGCGATGCGCGACACCGCCTTGCGGGTCGGCCCGAAGCCGACATTGCGATCGGCGGAGGCGTAGCGGTGAGCCTCTTCGCAGACGAACAGCATCGGCGAAACGCCGTCGCTCCACAGGCCGAAGTCAAAGGCCATGCGGCAGAGCACCGAGACGACGGAATCGATGACCTCGGCCGGGAAGCCGGCGAGCTGCATCACCGTCATCGGCTTGCCGTTGGCCGGCAGGCGGAACAGATGACTGATCACCTCGGCCATGGTGTCACCGCCGACATTGGCGTTGTCGAACATGAAGGCGTAGCGCGGGTCGTTGCGGACCGCCTCGATGCGGGAGATCAGCTTGTGATAGATGATGCGCGAGGAGCGGTTCTCGAGCTTGCCCATGCGCTCATCGATCAGCGACATCAGATCGACCAGGCGATAGGGCACCGGCGTATCGACGGTGTAGCCGATCTGCTTGGGATCGATGCGCTTCAAGCCGATGCGGTCGGCGTTCTGGTATTGGGTGTAGACGCCCTTGGCGAGCGGAATGACTTCTGCGAGGACGTCGAGCTCTTCAGGCACGCCGGCGCGGCCGCCGAACAGCACGTCGACGATTTCCTCGAAATTGAACAGCCAGAACGGCAGTTTCAGATTGCGCGGGTTGAGCACCAGCGCGCGGTCGCCGAAGCAGCGGCCATATTCGTTGTGCACATCGAGCAGGAAGATGCGCAGGTTCGGGCGTGCCTTGAGGATCTCGTTGAGCAACAGCGACACGCCGGTCGATTTGCCGACACCGGTCGATCCCAGCACCGCAAAGTGCTTGGAGAGCATTTCCTCGATGTCGACATAGGCGACGACGGAGCTGTCCTGCTGGAGGAAGCCGACATTGATCTGGTCGGAACCGGTGGGCGCGTAGATCGTGCGCAGCTCCTGGCTCGTGATCAGATCGACCGAATCGCCGATGGTCGGATAGTTGGTGACGCCGCGCTGGAATTTGGCCTTGCCGGTCGCGTTGAGGATTTCGCCCAGCAGGTCGACCGAGGCGATGGCGATCAAATTGTCGTTGCTCGAGAGGTTCTCGCAGGACACCTCGGTGATCATGGCGACGATGACCGAGCTGGCGCAGCGGATGCTGACGAAGCGGCCGACAGTGGCCCGAACTTCCGAGACCGGCATCCGGCTTTCAGCCAGCAGCCCGACCCGGGCGAGCGACCCGCGAACTGAAATCACGCGTCCAAAGGATGTCACAATGAATGAACCTGGCAAGAGCAACGGGTTGCCCCGGACTATGCACGGCCGCCGCTGGACAAACGGTTAAACGGCAGGCGCCGGCGCTTCGTTAAATCCGCGACAATTCGGGTGCGAGGTTTGTTCCCAATACATACTTGCGGGCAGAAACGGCCGGAAAATGCTGCTTTTTCCCGGCCGGCGGGCCTGGGAGTGTTTAAGGAAGATTTTACCATTCGGGCAGTCGGTCCGCCGTTCGGGGGGCGGGTTGTCATCCTGGATGGCCCGTCATTCGCTCGGGGGGGTGGCGATGTTTGATTTGTTGACGGGACCTAATCATTTGTACATTGGTACAAATGAACCGGCGACCCCAGTGCCGCCACCGGCGCGTGAGCGGATTACAGCCTGCGCCGGATCGCGGGGATCCGGTCCAGCGGATCGCAAGCCACGTCTTGGAGGACACCATGCAGCCCGAACCGATCCTCGATCTCGCCCATCTCGGCCACATGGAGCTGCTGACGCCGAAGCCGGACGAGAGCCTGAAATTCTTCGTCGACGTCATGGGCATGACCGTCAGCGGACAAAAGGGCGAGTCGGTCTATTTGCGCGGCTGGGACGATTACGAGCGCTATTCGCTCAAACTGACGGCGTCGAAGACGTCAGGCATGGAGCACATGGCGTTGCGTGCGCGCAGCCAGCAGGCGCTGGAGCGCCGCGTTGCGGCGCTGAAGGGGTCCGGCTTCGACATCGGCTGGATCGACGGCGACATGGGGCAGGGGCCGACCTTCCGCTGCCGCGATCCCGATGGACACATCGTCGAGCTCTATTACGAGACCGAATGGTATCAGGCGCCGCCCGAGCTGAAGCCCGCACTGAAGAACCAGGCGCAGCGCTTTCCCGCGCGTGGCGTCAACGTCCGGCGCCTCGACCACCTCAATTGCCTCGCCGTGGACATCAAGGCGAACCGCGAGTTCTTCGAGAATTATCTCGGCTGTCGGCTCACCGAGCAGATCGTGCTCAACGACGGCCGCGAAGCGGCGATGTGGCTGACGATGTCGAACAAGAGCTACGATTTCGCCTATTCGCTCGACCATTCCGGCACGCCCGGCCGCTTCCACCACGTCACCTACGCGCTCGACAGCCGCGAGGAGATCTTGCGCGCCGCCGACATCTTCCTGGAGAACGGCATCCACATCGAGACCGGCCCGCACAAGCACGCGATCCAGCAGACTTTCTTCCTCTATGTCTATGAGCCCGGCGGCAATCGCGTCGAAGTCGCCAACGCCGGCGCCCGTCTCATCCTCGCGCCCGACTGGAAGCCGATCGTGTGGACCGAGGAGGAGCGCAAGAAGGGACAGGCGTGGGGCCTGAAGACGATCGAGTCGTTCCATACTCACGGCACGCCGCCGGTGGACGTGAAGAAGCACGCTTAATGTGCTGAGGTCCGGAGGCGCGTGACTGTCTCGCGCACGCCGGTCCATGCTGGCCTGTCCGGTGCGAACTGCTTGCGCAGGAACGTGACGAGTTCCTCGACCTGTGCGTCGCTCATGCTGTTCTTGAATGCCGGCATGTAGCCGAGATCGCTCGACACCGGCTCGGCGATGCCGTGCAGGATGATTTGAACGAGATTGTCCGATGTCGCGCTGTGCAGATTGCTGTTGAGCGCGAGCGAGGGGCGGCTGCCGAACAGCGGCAGGCCGCCGACCTCGTGGCAGACGGCGCAGGCGCCCTGATAGAGTCGCGCGCCGGCTGAGGACGCCATCGTGACTTGCGTTGAAGCTTCGAGCTTTAGAGCAATCGCATCCTGGGCTTTCCCGTCGGTCGCGGCGTCACTGAACGAGTTGAGATAGACGGCCATGGCGCGGATGTCCTGGTCGGGCAGGGCCGCGAGATCCCTGACGATCGGCGCCATCGGTCCGGCGGCGACGCCATGATATCGCGAGTGGCCGGTGCGCAAATAGGCGAAGAGCTCGTCCTCGCTCCATGGGATCGGCGCATGCGAGAGCGAGGTCAGCGGCGGCGCCTCCCAGCCTTCGGCAAAGCCGCCGGCGAGATAAGCGCCACGCTGCTCGGCGCCGAGTGCGTTGCGCGGCGAATGGCAGCCGCTGCAATGGCCGAGGCCCTCGACGAGATAAGCGCCGCGATTCCAGACCTCGGATTTGGCGGGATCAGGCTTGAACTCCCGCGTCTGGTGGAACAGCGCATTCCAGCCCGCGAGCAGCGGGCGGAGATTGAACGGGAAGGCGAGCGTATTCGTAGGCTGCGTCGAGCGCACTGCTGGTTGCGCCATCAGATAGGCATAGAGCGCCTGCATGTCGGCATCGCCAGTCTTCGAAAAGTGCGTGTAGGGGAAGGCGGGATAGAGCTGCCGTCCGTCGCGATGCAGCCCGTCGCGCATCGCGCGCTCGAACGCGGGATAGGACCAGGCGCCGATTCCGGTCTCGATATCTGGCGTGATGTTGGTCGCGTAGATCGTGCCGAACGGCGTCCCCAGGGCGCGGCCACCGGCGTTGAGCGCACCGCCGATCATGGTGTGGCACTCCGCGCAATTGCCGAGTGCGGCCAGTTGTTGCCCGCGCGCGATCGTTGCGGCGGAATAGACGGATGCATCGGGTCGGGTGATCGGCGCGATGGCCCGGCCCGGCAAAAGAGCCGCACCGATGCCGATTGCCGCGGTGCAGACTGCCGCGATCGTCGCGAAGACGCCGGCGCGTTTCGCGAAGGGATTTTCCCAGATGCGGGATGGCTGTGGCGTAGCGGGAGCTGGCAGCGCCTGCGGCGTGGCCGGGGCGCCGCCGTGCAGCCCCTTGAGGATACGCTCAGGCGTGAACGGCGGCTCGCGAAATCGGACGCCGGTGGCATCGAAGATCGCGTTCGCAATCGCGGCCGCACTCGGGACCGAGGCGGATTCGCCGACGCCGAGCGGCGGTTGGTCCTGCCGCGGCAGCAACAACACGTCGATTTTGGGCACGTCAGGGAAGGGGATGATCGGATAGGCACCCCATTCACGCGCCGAGACTGCGCCGCGCTCGAACGAGACCTCCTCCATCAGCGCGCGGCTGGTGGACTGGATGACGTTGCCGTGGATCTGGTGGCGCACGCCGTCCGGGTTGATCATCAATCCGGAGTCCTGCCCGGCGACCACGCGCGTCACGCTGACGTCGCCGGTGGCCTTGTTCACGGCAACGTCGGTGACCCAGGCCGACCACGCCGCGCCGTAGCCGGGGAATTTGCTGTGGACGTAGAGCGCATAGGCAAAGCCGCGCCCATGCACGATCTCGCCGTCTTTCTCTTCGCGCACCGGCCGCGGCGTCCAGCCCGCCCGCTCGGCGACCGCATGGACGAGATCGACGGCGCGCTGGTCCTTCAGGTAACGCAGGCGATATTCGATCGGGTCGACGCCCGCCTCGGTTGCGGCCTCGTCGATATAGGATTCATGCGCAAAGGTGTTCGGCAGGGCCGAGACGCCGCGAAACCAGGACGCACGCACGATCGGCGCCATGTCGTGTGCGACGACGCGCATGTGGTCGTAATCGTAAGGCGGGATCGCGGTGCGGTCGCCCATCTGGAGGACGTCCGGCCTCGGCGATATCCGCCCCGTCAGCAACAGCGCCAACGTCGGGGCGGCATTCGACGGATAGCGCGTGGCGAGATCGTAGGCGGCGACGTCGCCCGCCGCGTCCAGGCCGCCATTGACGTCGATGAGCTGCGCGGCGCCTTTGGGCTCCCAGGCGTGCTCCTGTTCGCGCGTCAGCTGCACGCGCACGGGCCGGCCGACCGCGCGCGAAAGCAACAACGCGTCCGCGGTGACATCGTCGGCGCAGTTGCGGCCGTAGCAGCCGGCGGCCTCCAACCTGATGACCTCGATCTCGCTCTCGGGACGCTCGATCAGCAGCGACAGGTCTGCGCGCAGCACGTGCGGGTTCTGCGTGCCCGACCAGACACGGATGTTACCGTCCTGGAAGTCGGCGACCGCGCAAGACGGGCCGATCGAGGCATGCATCTGATATGGCCAGACGTAAGTGCGCTGCATCGGTTTGGCCGCACCGGCAATGGCAGCGTCGACGTCGCCCTTGTCGATCAGCGTCCGCGGCGTCGATGGATTGGCGCGCAGCGCGTTCTCGACGTCGGCGAGATCGGTCAGTTCAGGCGTCGGTCGCCAGCTCACCGCAAGCTGCTCCGCCGCGCGGATCGCGTTCTCCTCGCGCTCCGCGACGACGCCGACGAAATCGCCAATCCGTACGACGGCCATGATGCCGGGAATGTCGCGCACCGAGGATTCGTCGACCGAAATCAGGCTGGTGCCGACGAACGGGCCGGCGTCGACCCCGGCATAGGGCGGGCGCACCACGCGGCCGTGCAGCATGCCGGATACGCGGATGTCGTGCACGAAGGTCAGCTCGCCCGTGGCCTTGGCCGGGAGGTCGACACGGGGCATCGATTGGCCGACAATGGCGTAATCGCCCACCGGCTTGAGGGCGACGTCGTCGGCAAGCTCGAGACGAATGGTCTCTCCACCGATCAACTCGCCATAGCTGATGCTGCGATTGTCGTGCCCGCGCACGAGGCCGTCTTCGATCCTGAGATCGGCTGCCGGCAGCTCCAGGTGCTCGGCCGCACGTGCGATCAGGAAGTGTCGCGCCTGCGCGGCGGCTTTGCGCAGGGGAACGGCGGTAATCTGGATGGTCTCGCTCGCGATCGTCGCGCCCTGGTTCGGCACCGTTGCGGTGTCGCCGAGCACGACGACGACGCGGGCAAAGGACACATCCAACTCCTCGGCCACGATCTGGCCAAGTGCCGTGCGGATGCCGGTGCCGAGATCGACATGACCATTGTAGGCGCTGACCAAACCCTCCGCGGTAATGCGGACGAAGGTCTCGGAGGTGCACTCGTCCACCGTGCGGACGACGACGAGCGAGCCGGATTGCAGCTCAGCTCCGTTCGGATGCGGGGAGGCCATCAATCACCGGCCTCGGCGAGCTGGCCAGACGCACGCATCACGGCGCGAAGAATTTCGATATGCGTGCCGCAGCGACAGAGATTGTAGCGCAGCGCCGCCAGCGCCTCCTGCTCGGTGGGCCGCGGGTTGATCGCAAGCAGCGCCTTGGTGGTCATGATCATGCCATTGAGGCAATAGCCGCATTGCGCGGCCTGCTCGTCGATGAAGGCCTGCTGCACCACATCCGGGTTGTCGCGGATACCGAGCCCTTCGAGCGTCACGATGTCGCGGCCGGCGCAGCCACTGATCGGAATGACGCACGAGCGCGCCGCCGCGCCATCGATCAGGACAGTGCAGGTGCCGCATTCACCGAGGCCGCAACCGTATTTCGGACCGTTGAGCGCGAGATCGTTGCGCAGCACATAGAGCAGCGGCGTGTCTCGCGCCGCAGTGAGCTCGTGGATTCTGCCGTTCACGGTGAGGCGGATCGGTGTCTGCGTCATCCTCGTTCCCAAGTCGATTTGTTGAGCGCCGCGGCCAAAGCTTCGCGAATTCCAAGTCCGCTCAAAATCTACGTTGCGACGATACCGTTTGTACACAAACGTGCAAGGCGTGCATGCCGCAGTGCAGCGCGAATGCCTTCTTTGTGGACAGGGTGGGTAGGCAAATGAGGTTTTATGCGGCAGGCGTATGTTTTGCGCCGCACCGCCGCTTGACAGCCATCGGGAGGGCGCGCAACATCGTTCGTGTACAAATGATAACTGCACTGTCGGCTGGCTTTGACATGGTGACTGAACCTACGAGCGCCGCCATCGACAAGATCCGCTGCGATGCGTGTCCGGTGATGTGCTACATCAAGCCGGGCGCGGCGGGCGCCTGCGACCGCTATGCCAATCACGAAGGCAAGCTCGTCCGCGTCGATCCGCATGTGATCCTGGAGCGCACCGTGTCGCATGGCGGCAAGCTCGTTCCGTTCAGCCGCACCGAAGATTGGGACGGCAAGATCGTCCACGAGCCTTCCACCTTTGTAACGGCGATCGGCGCGGGGACGACCTATCCCGACTACAAGCCGGCGCCGTTCATCGTCTCGGCGGAGGTCGACGGCGTCGACATGGTGACTGTCGTCACCGAGGGCATCTTCTCCTATTGCGGCATCAAGGTGAAGATCGACACCGACCGCTATCTCGGGCCGGAGACGGCAACCGTCCGTGCACAAGGCGAGGCGGTCGGTCATGTCACCACCAGCGAATACGGTTCGCAGATGCTGTCGCTCGGCGGCGTGCATCATCTGACCGGCGGCTCCAAGAAGGAGGGCCGCGTCACCTGCGACACGCTGATGGATCTCGCAAATTGCAAGGCGGTCGAACTCACCATCGACGGCGGCGCGAGCGTGGTGGTGCAGGCCGGCCAGCCGCCGATCGTCAACGGCATGAAAGAAGAGCGCATGCGCGTCGGCTGCGGCTCGGCGACGATCGGCATGTTCGCCAAGCAATGGCACGGCAAGGTCGACGAGGTCGTCGTGGTCGACGACCATATCACCGGCGTGCTCTCGGAGCACCAGGCCGGCAAGCTGCTCGACATCGCCGATACGGGCATCAAGATGAAGGGGCGCCGCTCGACGCCCGGCCGCTATTTCCAGGTCGCCGATCCCGGCACGGGTTGGGGCGGCACCAATATCTCCGATCCGCTCGCAATCCTGGGACCGTTCGACGCGAAGGAGGCCAAGCCTGGCCTCACCATGCTGATGGTCTCCACGACGGGCGAGCATTCGTCCTATTACGTGCTCGACGAAGCCTTGAAGCCGGTCGAGACCGAAATGCCTGACGACCTCAAGTTCTCGGTCGAGCGCATTCAGGAGAATTGCGAGCCAGCGCTGTGTACGGTGCTGTTCATGGCCGGCGCCGGTGGTTCCTTGCGGGCGGGCGTGACCGACAATCCAGTGCGGCTGACGCGCTCGGTGAAGGACGCCCTGACGCGCGTCACCAGTGGCGGCGCGCCGGTCTATGTCTGGCCGGGCGGCGGCATCACCTATATGGTCGACGTGACGCAGATGCCGGCGGGGGCGTTTGGTTACGTGCCGACGCCGGCGCTGGTCGCGCCCATCGAATTCACGATGAAGCTGTCGGACTATGCGGCACTCGGCGGGCACATGGATTATGTGAAACCGCTCTCCGAAGTTCAGGGCGGCGAGGATGTCCGCCAATTGCCCTGGCAGAACCCGATTCCGGGGCCTCGGGCATGACAAGGCTCCCGCAAATCGCGTTGCTGTCTGATGGCCGGCGGCTGCATTTGCAGGATGGACCGATTGATTTGATCGTCGAGGCGAGGGGGGCTGCCGACGCAGTGCGCGCGGCCTATGAGGCTGCGGCCCGGCGCTTCACGGGTTTGCTGGACGAGCTCTGCGCGGAACTGCCAGAACTGCGGGCGGCAGCTGAGCCGGAGCGGACATTGCTGGTAGGCGCCGTGGCGCGCCGCATGCACGCCGCGGTGGCGCCCTATGCCGCTGATGACTTCATTACGCCGATGGCGGCGGTTGCCGGCGGCGTGGCGGAGGAGATTCTCGGCGCAATGCTGAACGCTGCGGCGCTCGATCGGGCCTATGTCAACAATGGCGGCGACATTGCCCTACATCTCGGCCAGGGCCGGCATTTTTCGGTCGGCCTGATGGACCGGCCCGATCGCGACGGCGTGATGCGGACAATCAGGGTGGACGCCGATGATTCCGTGCGCGGCATTGCGACCAGTGGACGGCACGGTCGCAGCTTTTCGCTCGGGATTGCCGATGCGGTGACCGTGTTGGCCGGAACGGCCTCGCAAGCCGATGCCGCCGCGACGATCATTGCGAATGCCGTCGATCTGCCGGGGCATTCGGCGATCATCCGAAAGCCTGCGTGCGAGCTTCAGCCCGACAGCGATCTCGGCGCGCGGCTCGTGACCCGCAACGTTGGTGGATTGTCGCAGAACGAGATCGCCACCGCGCTCGAATCTGGCGCGGAATGTGCACGGCAATTATTCGATCGCGGATTGATCGACGGTGCCGTGTTGCAGCTTTGTGGTGATATGCTTGTCATCGGGACCAAGGATATTGAACGGCAACGATCGCGCCCGCTTGTACAAGAGAACGCGGTTCATGCCTGAACAGGGAAGCGGCTTGAGGAAACAATCATGAGTGCGATCATCCGCAAGATCGTCACCGTTGTCGAAGAGACGCAGATGGAGATGGGCCGCCAGGTCTCGCCGCCGACGCGGCGTGCGGCGGCAATCGCCGTGATCGAGAACCCGTTTGCCGGAAAATATGTCGAGGATCTCTCGCCGCTGATCGCGATCGGCGAGGAGCTCGGCGAGCTGCTGTCGAAGCGTGCGGTGGCGGCGCTCGGCATCGAGGGTTCCAAGGCGCAGAGCTATGGCAAGGCCGCGGCCGTCGGCGAGAACGGCGAGCTGGAGCATGCAGCCGCCATCCTCCATCCGAAAATGGGCGCGCCGGTCCGTAAAGTGCTGGGCAAAGGCGCTGCGCTGATCCCCTCGTCGAAGAAGCGCAGTGGACCCGGCACGACGTTGGACATTCCCCTAGGTCACAAGGACGCCGCCTTCGTGCGCAGTCATTTCGACGGCATGGAAGTGCAGATCAACGACGCGCCGCGCGCCAACGAGATCATGGTCGCGGTCGCCGTCACCGACAGCGGCCGTCCGCTGCCGCGCGTCGGCGGGCTGACCGTTGCGGAGATCAAGGGCGAAGACGGACTGCGTTAATCTTTTCAGAAAAGTGGAGGTTGGGATGCGAGCAAAGAACTATTTTGTCGGCGCGGCGTTCGCGCTGTTGGCAAGCGGCATGGCTCATTCGGCCATGGCGGAAGACATCAAGATCGGCGAGATCAACAGTTATTCGTTGCTTCCGGCGTTCACCGAGCCCTATCGCAAGGGCTGGCAGCTCGCGGTCGAAGAGATCAACGCAGCCGGCGGCATCAACGGCAAGAAGCTCATCGTCGTGTCCAAGGACGACGGCGGCAAGCCGGCGGATGCGCAGACCGCGGCCAACGAGCTGGTGTCGAGCGAGGGCGTGGCGATGCTGACGGGTACGTTCCTGTCGAACATCGGTCTTGCGGTCAGCGACTTCGCCAACCAGAAGAAGGTGTTCTTCCTGGCGGCCGAGCCGCTGACGGACGCCATCACCTGGTCGAAGGGCAACAAGTACACGTTCCGACTGCGCCCCTCCAATTACATGCAGGCGGCGATGCTGGTGGAAGCAGCCAGCAAGCTGCCGGCAAAGCGCTGGGCGACGATTGCGCCGAACTATGAATACGGCCAGTCCGCGGTCGCGGTGTTCAAGAAGCTGATGTCGGAGAAGCGGCCCGACATCCAGTGGGTCGACGAGCAGTGGCCGCCGCAGGGCAAGATCGACGCCGGCCCGGTGGTGCAGGCGGTTGCCGCGGCCAATCCCGAAGCGATCCTCAACGTCACCTTCGGCGCGGACCTCGTGAAGCTCGTGCGTGAAGGCAACACCCGCGGCCTGTTCAAGGGACGCGAGGTCGTCTCGTTCCTCACCGGCGAGCCCGAATATCTCGACCCGCTCAAGGAGGAGACGCCAGAGGGCTGGATCGTCACCGGCTATCCCTGGTACTCGATCAAGACGCCCGAGCATGATGCGTTCCTGAAGGCCTATCAGGCCAAGTACAACGACTATCCGCGCCTCGGCTCGATCGTCGGCTACCAGACCATCAAGTCGGCGGCGGCGATCCTGGCGAAGGCCAATTCGACCGATCCGGAGAAGCTGATCACTGCGGCGGAAGGGCTGTCGATGCCGTCGCCGCTGGGCGAGATCACCTTCCGCAAGATCGATCACCAGTCGACGCTCGGTGCCTATGTCGGCAAGACCGCGCTGAAGGACGGCAAGGGCGTGATGGTGGACTCGTCTTACAAGAAGGGCGCGGATTATCTGCCAAGTGATGCCGAAGTCGAGAAGCTGCGTCCGAAGGATTGATCTCCGCTGCCGTAGGGTGGGTTAGCCGGAGGCGTAACCCACCACGGTCTGTACCCGCAGAACCAGAAGAGGTGGGTTACGCTGCGCTAACCCACCCTACGAAGCTCTCTCTCCCCGCAAGCGGGGAGAGGTGATGCAACACTAACCCGGACCGCCGATGGCCTTTTATGTCGTACAGTTTCTGACCGGTCTCGCCAGCGCAGCGTCGCTGTTCCTGGTGGCGTCGGGCCTGTCGATCATCTTTGGCGTGACGCGGATCGTGAATTTCGCGCACGGCGCCTTCTACATGATTGGTGCCTATATCGCCTTCACGCTCACCGAGCGCCTATCGGGGACGTTCGGCTTCTGGGGCGGGATCGTCATCGCTGCGCTTGCCGTGGCGGTGATCGGCGTCATTGTCGAGATGGTGCTGCTCCGGCGGATCTATCACGCGCCCGAGCTGTTCCAGCTGCTTGCGACCTTCGGCCTGACCTTGATGGTCGAAGACCTCGTCGTCCTGATCTGGGGCCCGGACGATCTCGTCGGGCGCCGTGCACCCGGCTTCAAGGGGGCGATCGACTTCTTCGGCCAAAACATCCCGAGCTATGATTTATTCCTGATCGTGCTCAGCCCGGTCGTGCTCGGCATTCTCTGGCTTTTGTTTCAGCGCACGCGCTGGGGCGTGCTGGTGCGCGCAGCGACGCAGGACCGCGACATGGTCGCAGCGCTCGGCGTCAATCAGAAATGGCTGTTCACGAGCGTGTTTGCGGTCGGCGTTTTCCTCGCCGCTCTCGGCGGTGCGCTCCAGATCCCACGCGATGCCGTGCATCATGCGATGGATTTGCGCATCATCGTCGAGGTCTTCGTTGTCGTGGTGATCGGAGGCCTCGGCAGCATCATCGGTGCTTTCGTCGCGGCGGTGCTGGTCTCCGAGCTCAACGCCTTCGGCATCCTGATCTTTCCCAAAATCTCCATCATCCTGGTGTTCCTGGTGATGGCGGCGGTGCTGATCGTGCGGCCCTGGGGCCTGTTCGGCAAACCAGAGGCCCCCGCGCGCAAGACGCCGGGTCTCACCGTCAATCCCTGGCGGCCGCTGACGTCGAATGAGCGGCTGGCTGCGCTTGCAGCGCTCGTCATCGCAGCGACGCTGCCGCTGTTCGCCGGCAACTATGCACTGACCGTCGGCTCGGAGATCGCGATCTCCGTGATCTTCGCCGTCAGCCTGCACTTCCTGATGTCGGTCGGCGGGCTCGCGTCCTTTGGCCACGCCGCCTATTTCGGCCTCGGCGCCTACGGGGTCGCTTTCCTCGCCAAGATGGCGGGACTGCCGATGATCGTCTGCCTGTTGCTCGGGCCGCTGCTCGGCTGCATGGGCGCTGCCGTGTTCGGCTTCTTCGCGGTACAGCTCTCCGGCGTCTATTTTGCGATGCTGACGCTCGCGTTCGCGCAGATCGTCTGGTCGATCGCGTTCCAGTGGGTGAGCGTGACCGGCGGCGACAACGGCATCCTGGGCGTCTGGCCCGCGAGCTGGGCCGCGAGCCCATCGCATTTCTATTGGCTGTCGCTCGGTGTTGCTGCGCTCGTGACGATCGCTTTGCGGGCAATGGTGTTCTCGCCATTCGGCTATGCGCTGAGAGCAACGCGCGACTCGCTGCTGCGCAGCGAAGCGGTCGGCATCAACGCCAAGCGCATCCAGTGGACGGCCTTCGTGATCGCGGGCACGACCGCGGGCATCGGCGGCGCGCTGTTCGCCTACCTCAAGGGTAGCGTCTTCCCGGACAATCTCGGCATCTCGCTCTCGGTCGATGCGCTGGTCATGGTGCTGCTCGGCGGCGTCGAGACGGTGTCGGGCGCGGTGATCGGCGCCATCGTCTACAAGGCCTTGAACATCTGGCTGGTCAGCCAGACCGATCTGTCAAAACTCGTGCTCGGCGGCTTCATCGTTCTGATCGTCGTCGTCTTCCCCAAGGGCATCGTCGGCATGCTGGAGACGCTGGCGCAGCGCCGCAGGAAGGCATCGCCGCCGGGCTCCCCCTTGCTTGCCAAGCCGATCGAGTCCGCCGAATGAGCGTCGCCCCCCCACTTCTCGCGGTCGAAGGACTGACCAAATCCTACGGCGGCGTCCACGCCGTGCGCGGCGTCTCGTTCTCGCTGCGATCAGGCGAGATCCTGGCGCTGATCGGACCGAACGGCGCGGGCAAGAGCACTTGTTTCGATATGCTCAACGGACAGAACAAGCCTGACACCGGCCACGTCCGCCTGCTCGGCGAGGACACAACCGGCAGGAAGCCGCGCGAGATCTGGCGGATGGGCGTGGGCCGCACCTTCCAGATCACCGCGACCTTCGCGACCATGACGGTGCGCGAGAATGTGCAGGTCGCGCTGATCTCGCATGGCAAGCAGCTGTTCAATCTCTGGGGCTCGGCGCCGAACTTCGACCGCGGCGAAGCCGGGCGACTGCTCGAACTGGTCGGCATGGGCGGCTATGCGGATCGCCCTTGTGGCGAGCTTGCCTATGGCGATCTCAAGCGGCTCGAGCTTGCCGTCGCGCTCGCCAACCAGCCAAAGTTGCTGCTAATGGACGAGCCGACCGCCGGCATGGCGCCGCGCGAGCGCGTCGATTTGATGCGACTGACCGCGCAGATCGCCCGGGAAAAATCGATCGGCGTTCTCTTCACCGAGCACGACATGGACGTGGTGTTCGAGCACGCCGATCGCATCATCGTGCTCAACCGCGGCACGCTGATCGCCGAGGGCTCGCCGGCCGAGGTCCGCGGCAATCCGCAGGTGCAGGCGGTCTACCTTGGCGAGGGCCTGCTATACGATGCCGGGCATCGCGAGGGAGCATCGGCATGAAGCTCACGGTGCAAGACCTCAATAGTCATTATGGCCCGGCCCATATCCTGTTCGACATCGGCTTCGAGGTCGGCGAGGGGGAAGTCGTGGCATTGCTCGGCCGCAATGGCGCCGGCAAGTCGACGACGTTCCGCTCGATCGTCGGGCTCGTCGCGCAGCGCTCAGGACGGATCATGTTCGAAGGCAAGGATGTCTCGGCGCGTCCAACGCATGAGATCGTGCGCGATGGGCTTGGTTACGTGCCGGAGGAGCGGCGTATCTTCACCGATCTGACGGTGGAAGAGAATCTGGAAGTCGGCCGCCAGCCGAAGCGCCCGAACGCGCCGCACTGGACCCGCGACAAGCTGTTTTCGCTGTTCCCCAACCTCGGCGAGATGAAAAATCGCCCGGGTGGCCGCATGAGCGGCGGCGAGCAGCAAATGCTCACCATCGCACGCACGCTGATGGGCAATCCGTCGCTGGTGCTGCTCGACGAGCCCTCGGAAGGCCTGTCGCCGAAGATCGTGGAGCAGATGGTTGAGGCCATCCTGACCATGAAGAAGGAGGGCGTCAGCATCGTCGTCTCCGAGCAGAATCTGCACTTTGCGCGGCTGATCTCCGATCGCGCCTATATCATCGAGCGCGGCCGCATCTGTTTCGGCGGCACCATGGCCGAGCTCGATGCGCGTCCGGATATCCGCGACGCACATTTGTCGTTGTAGGGGGCGGGGAGCGGATGGCGAGAAGCGTCGCGGCGAAGAAAAGCGTCAAACCGGCAAAGCCGCCTTACGTGCTCGATGAGCAGGTTGGCTTCATCCTTCGACAGGTCTGGCAGCGCCACAGCGCGATCTTCTCTCGCGAGATCGGCACCAATATTACGCCGACGCAATGGGCGGCGCTGTCGAAGCTCGCCGAGGCCGGGCCATGCTCGCAGAACCAGCTCGGGCGCCTGACGGCGATGGATGTGGCGACCATCAAGGGCGTGATCGATCGTTTGACGGCGCGCGGCCTCACCGAGACCAGCCAGGATCCCGAGGACGGACGGCGGCTTCTGGTCAGCCTGACGCGCGCGGGGCAACAGCTGGCGGAAAAGGTCGCGCCGAATGCGCTCGCGATCACACGGGAGACGCTGGCGCCGCTCGAGGCAAGGGAGCGCGAGATGCTGATGGCGCTGTTGAACAAGCTGCGGTGAGGTGCGACTAACCTCGGTGAAGGTCTTGTCGAGGTTTTTTGATATGAGAGCGGCGACCCGCTTTGCGATGGTTCTGAGTATGAGTGCGGTGCTGGCAAGCCAGTGTGCTCACGCCCTGGCGGCGCAAGCCTATGAGGGGTTCTGGGCGTCAACCAAAAAGGATTGCCGCGACCAGGACAGCGCCAACCGCATGAGCATCGAGGGCGGCAACCGCCTCTATTGGTACGAGACCAGGTGCCGCGCCAGCGAGGTCACGGCCGACGGGCACCTGAGCTGGAAAATGAAGCTCGCTTGCGAAGGCGAGGGCGAAAAGTATCGCTCCAGTCCCCGGGTTTCCATTGCCGCTGACGGCAAGCTGGTGGTGGACGACAGTCCGGTCGGGCAAGGCAAGCGCCAGACCTACGTGCGTTGTGAAATCGCTAAGCGCCGCTGATTGGATGATCAGCTTTTTCCGAGGGACCGCGCGGAGCGGCGAACCGCTCCGGCTGCGTCACTTCGCCACCACCTCCGGCACCCTGCCGGCCGGCGGAGTGTTGCGGCTGCGCTGGGTGCGCACGATACCGTCGATGATGGTCATGCCGATGCCGGGGAGGTCGCCGAGCTGCACGCTGTCCAGGATGTTCTTGCCGGCCGAGTGCTGCGCCTTGTCCATGATGACGAAATCGGCCGAGCGGCCGACTTCGATCAGGCCGCAATCCAGTTCGCGCATCCGCGCCGTGTTGCCGGTGGCAAGGCAAAACGCGACCTCGGCCGGCAGGTCGCCAAGCGAGGACAGCATCGACACCATGCGTAGAATGCCGAGCGGCTGCACGCCGGAGCCGGCCGGCGCATCGGTGCCGAGGATGACGCGGTGCAGATCGCCCATCTCGCGCGCAATGCGCAACGTGAATAGCGCCGAGCGCTCGTTGCCATTGTGGACGAGCTCGAGGCCGCGCTTGCAACCCTCGCAGATGCAGCGGATCTGGTCGTCGGGAAGCGCGGTGTGGCCGCCATTGATGTGGCCAACCACGTCCGTGTCGGCCTCCAGCACCACGTCCTTGTCGATCAATCCGGAGCCGGGGATCGAGGGACCGCCGGTGTGGATCGTGCTCTGGATGCCGTATTTGCGGGCCCAGCCGACCATTTTTCGCGCTGTGGGGCCGTCCTTGACGCCGCCCAGGCCCACTTCGCCGAGCAGCTTGACGCCGGCTGCGGCCAACTCCTTGAAGTCCTCCTCCACCATCTCGCACTCGATCACAGGCGCGCCGGCGTGAACCTTCACGCCGCCAGGCCGCAGATTCCAGAATGCGCGCTGGGCGAAGATTGCCATCGCCTTCAACCCGACGACGTCGCGCGGGCGGCCGGGCATGTGCACCTCGCCGGCGGAAATCATCGTGGTGACGCCGCCATGCAAATTGCTGTCGATCCAGCCGATCTGGTTCTGGCGCGGCGTCCAGTCGCCCGCAACTGGGTGGACATGGCTGTCGATCAGGCCGGGCGCCACCGTGGTGCCGTTGGCCTCGACGATGGTGGTCGCGCCTTCGGCGTTGAGGTCCTTGAAGCGGCCGATCGCGGTGATCTTGCCGTTCTCGGCGACGATGGTGTCGCCGTCCAGGATCGGCTTTTCCAGCGCGCCGGACAGGATCAGGCCGATATTGCGGATCACGAGCTTCGAGGGTCCGGCGGCCTGGGGTGCGTCATGCGCCATGGAATGGGTCCTTATCCTTAACTGCAACGCTTCCGATCTTGGGCAGCCTTGACCCCGGGATCAAGCCGGATTATTCATTAGTATACAAATGATCGTGTACAAACGACGCATAGCTGCCGCCTTGAAAACCGCCACGACGCGCCACGGAAGGGTGAGATGAGCAATTTCAATCAGGAAGCCGTTTTGAGCGTCCACCACTGGACCGACACGCTGTTCTCCTTCAAGACCACCCGCAGCCCGACCTTCCGCTTCCGCAACGGCGAATTCACCATGATCGGGCTCAAGATCGGCGAGAAGCCGCTGCTGCGGGCCTATAGCGTCGCCAGCGCCAATTACGAGGACACGCTGGAGTTCTTCTCGATCAAGGTGCCGGACGGCCCGCTCACCTCACGGCTCCAGCATCTGAAGGAAGGCGACGAGATCATCGTCAGCCGCAAGGCCACCGGCACGCTGGTGATCGACAATCTGGAGGACGGCCGCAACCTCTACCTCATCGGTACCGGTACGGGCCTTGCGCCGTTCCTGAGCGTGATCAAGGATCCCGAGACCTACGAGCGGTTTGAGAAGGTCGTGCTGCTGCACGGTTGCCGCCACGTGAAGGAGCTCGCCTATGGCGAGATGATCACCGAGACGCTGCCCAAGGACGAGCTGATCGGCGAGTACATCCGTAGTCAGTTGATCTACTATCCGACCGTGACGCGCGATCCCTTCCGCAATCGCGGCCGCATCACCGACCTCATCACCTCGGGGAAGCTGTTTTCCGACATCGGCCTGCCGGCCTTGGAAGCCGCCCACGACCGCGTCATGATCTGCGGCAGCCCGGCGCTGGTGGCGGATACCCGCGTGCTCCTCGGCGAGCGAGGGCTTGTCGAGGGCAATCACGGCGAGCCGGCCCAATTCGTGGTCGAAAAGGCCTTCGCCGAACGCTAGGCCCGGAATTTTCGCGCAATAAGACCGTATTTTCGCCGCCGGACGCCCGTTGCGGCGCCGATTCGGCGCGCGATACACTGTGGGAACGAATCAGCGGAGTTCCCACATGGTTGCGGACAGCGACAGCAACATCGCCTGGCACCGGGTTCAGTTGAAGAAGAACCGCGCCGAGCTGAAGGCGCTCGAGACCGCGCGCTTCACGATGGGCGAGATCGCGTCTTCGAAACGGAACGGCCAAACCCAGAAGGCGGTCGGGGAACTCAGGCGCAAGATCGCGCAATCCGAGCGCGCCATCGCCGATCACGACAAGCGCACGCGCCGTCCGCTCACCACCGACCTGCAAAGCCTCAGCAAGGGCAGCTGGAGCAATTGGGACGCCTACACCAACCAGCAGCAGCGCAAGATCAGCCCGCGTTCGCCGGGGCGGGGGTAGATTCGTCTCTCTACGCCTGCACCGCCGAAGCGCAGGTTCCGCACCCCTTGCGCGGGCGGCGTCGTGCACCATCTCGGTGAGACGCCATCAACCGCTTCGGTGATCACATGGCGCCACGCCTCGATTTCACCAGCGAGGCCTTCTTTCGCGATCCACCCAGGGCGATCGCGACGTTGCGCATGTCCGGTGCTGTTGTCGCGGTGCGATTTCCTCTCGTCGGCGATGTCTGGATCACCACGACCTACGAGGCCGCGGCGCAAGTCCTGAAGGAGGGCAGCAATTTCACGCTGCGCAAGGAGGATGGCGACGTCGCAGGTTTGCGCTGGTGGATGCCGAACTACGTTAGAACCATCGCCAACAACATGCTGACGATGGACGAGCCTGACCACACAAGGCTGCGCAGCATCGTGGACGAGGCGTTCCGACGCCGCGCGATCGTCGCGATGGAGCCGCGTATCCGCGCCATCGCGGACGGTCTCGCCGACGAGCTGTTCTTGGCAGGAAGCCCGGCCGATCTCGTCCAGCGCTATGCCCGCATCCTGCCGCTCGCGGTGATCTCCGAGCTGCTCGGATTGCCGTTGGCCGATCGCCCTCGCTTCATCGCCTGGGCCAATACGATGTCCTCGCTTACGAACGTCGTCAGCTTGTTCCGCCTGCTGTTCGCGTTCCGCAAGATGCGAGCCTACCTCGAACGGCAGCTGCAGATTGCCCGCGTGCGGGGCGGCGAGGGCCTGATCGCGGAGCTGGTCCAGGTCGAGCGCGAGGGCGGCCAGATCACGCCGGACGAAATGGTGTCGATGGTGTTCCTGCTGCTCGCGGCCGGCTCCGAGACCACCACGCATCTCATCAGCGGTTCCGTCTACGAGCTCCTCAGAAATCCCGGCGTCCGCGACTGGCTGGCACAGGACTGGAGCCGCGTCGGGATCGCGGTGGAGGAATTCCTGCGCTTCGTGTCGCCGGTGCAGTTCTCCAAGCCGCGCTATGTGAGGCGGGATATCGAGCTCGCGGGCGTGCGTCTCGAGAAGGGCGATCGCGTCATGGTGATGCTCGCCGCCGCGAATATGGACCCGGCGATGCATGATCGTCCCGACAGCATCGATCTCGCGCGCAAGCCGAACCGTCACATGTCCTTCGGAACGGGAATCCATTTCTGCCTCGGTCATCAACTTGCCCGGATCGAGGCGGCGTGCGCCCTGGAGGCGTTGTTCGTGCGATGGCCGAAACTTGGCCTTGCTGTGGACGTGTCTCAGATCCACTGGCGCAAGCGACCGGGCATGCGTGCGATCGCGAACCTCCCTGTCGTGCCCGACGGCCACGGAGCACAGGCGACAGCGTCAGCTGGATCGATGACGGTTCGTTCCCAGCCAGTGGCCTGCTGAGACTTACGCCTTGCGGAAAATTTTCTCTGCACTCGTCGGTAGGAACGGCATGCCGTTGCTCTAGTTGTTTTTGCGACATCGAAAGCCGCGATGAGTTCCTCCGGTCGATGTCGCAGATCAACAACAGGAGACAGCATCATGACCGGCAAGATGCCACCTGTTCCGGCCGAGAACCAAAGCCCGAAGGGAACCGGCGACAGCAAGCAAGTGTCCTCGACTGCCCCGCACGGCCAGCAGCGTGCGCAAAATCCAGACCAGCAAGGGCAGCAGGGCAACATCAAGCAGAACACCACCAACCAAGGCTATCAGCAGGATCGCTGAGGAGGTGACATGTCGACATCCACCAAGACACCGAACAGCATCCGTCAGGGCGGACCTGGCGCTTCGCATGAGAATGCGAAGGCACCGCTCGAAGTGAAGAAGCCACCGGCGGACGACCCGCAGCGCAACCACAGCCGCGTCTCCGGCGGAGGTGGCGAGCACGATTCACACCACAGGCATGACGAGGCCGGAAAGGGCGGAGGCAGGTGAGGCATGACCAATAGGCAACCCAAACTCTACGCACCGACCGAAAAGGATCTGCACGAAAATCCCCTGATCGGCGGATCGAAGGGCGCAACGATGGCCGGTATCTCGCCTGAGGACCTCGAGGACGCCCTGGGCGAGAACACGATCGAAGGCGACGTCGAGAACGACGTGAACGCCACTGGCGGCATCGACAAGGACGTCGCGCGCAGTGGCACGCACCGACGAGACCGATAGCTCCGGAGGACGAGCATGCAAGGCAAGAAGACCCACGAGCAACAGGTTCGCATCCTCGAGCGCAAGCCGGATGTTCCAGACGCGCGAGAGCTTGACCAAGCCATCGGCCACAATCCGGAGGACACGGCCGTCCATCGCGCGCGACCCGAGGCGCGGCAGAGTGAATTTCCGGTGAGCCGGGGCGGCCTCAACCAGGAGAGCGACCACAACAAGCACAACGACACCGGCCAGAGCGGCCACAAGCCCCCGAAACCGACGCCGGCCCAGCAGAAGCACTGAGCCTCACGGGCGATCAAAGCAAGAGGAGAAAAAGATGCCAGGTGGTCATGGCAGCAAGACGCATTTCAGATCGGGCATGCACGGCAAGGGCGACGGCACCGGCGCCATGACGGACGTGTCCAAGGACAAGATCGGCGACAACATGGTCCTTTCGAACCGCGACAAGAAGCAGCATTCGGACATTCGCGGCATGGACGGCAAGTCGATCCAGACGGATCAATATCAGGATCACTCGGCCAACCGACTCGATGAGGAGCCGGGCAGCGACGAGACCTGAGAGCGGCGCTCCTTTCCGCTGAACTCGCGGACCGGTTTTCAGCCGGTCCGCTTTTTTGCCGGCCCGAGATCGCGCTCCCAGCCGAACACGGAGCGGCCGTCGAGATCGGGCGAGGCGGCACGCTCTCCGGCGATGAACGTATCGACCGATGGCCCGTGCGCGGTGCGCTCCAGCCGCCGCGCCTGGTCGTCGAGGCGCTTGATCGCCTGCATCTCTTCCTCGCGCCCGAGCTTTGCGTTCTGAATCGCTCCCTTCAGCACGCGAATGGTTTCGTCATAGACCTTGATTGGAACAGGGTAGGGATGCCGGTCCTTGCCGCCGTGGGCAAGCGAGAAGCGGGCGGGATCGTTGAAGCGGTAGGGCGCGCCGTGCACGACTTCGGCGACCATCGCCAGCGAACGCACCGTGCGCGCGCCAACGCCGGGCGTCAGCAGCAGCTCCGGAAAGTCGACCGGGCCGCGCTCGGCCGCGGCCGCGAGTGTGCCATGCAGGCGGCGCGCGAACACATCTTTTGGCCGGACGTCGTGATGCGCGGGCATGATCAGGTGCGGCAGCATCGCCTGCGCGGGCTCTGGCGCAGTCCCGGTGAGCCGCTCGAATTCGGAAAGAATGCGATCGGGGCCGAGATCACTCAACAGTTCGAGCTGCGCGGAGCGCGAGATATCAGCGCGATGGTCGGTGAGGTTGACGATCTCGCCTTGCAGCGGCCCGTCGATCGCGCTGTGCGGTGAGTCGACAAAACTCTTCAGTGCCTCGGAATGCCAATGATAACGGCGGGCCTGCCGCTTGTCGCCGTTCATGCCCTGCTGCACCACGGTCCATTTGGCGTCGGCGGTGACGAAGAATCCGTGCAGGTAGAGGTCAAAGCCGTCCTGGACCGCGGCGCTGTCAACCTTCGCAACGAGGCGACTCGCACGCGTGAGCATTGCGCCGTCGAAGCCGACGCGGTCGCCGAGCTGCATCAGTTCGTCCGGGGTCTTGCGCGAGTGCTGGCCGCGCCCGCCGCAGACGTAGATTCCGAGCTCATCCTGCAGCGGGCCCAAACCCCGCTTCAGCGCGCCAATCACCGACGTCGTGATGCCGGAGGAGTGCCAGTCCATTCCCATTACGGCGCCGAAGGACTGGAACCAGAACGGGTGCGAGAGCCGCTGGAGGAATGCATCGCGCCCGTAATGATGGACGATCGCCTGCGTGACGATCGCGCCGAGCGAAGACATGCGGGTGGCCAGCCAGGGTGGAACCCGGCCGGTGTGAAGGGGAAGATCGGCGCTGCCGGTCCGTCGAGTCATGATTGACCACAAATAGCGCAGTTCGGCGATGATTGCACCAGAGGGATGCTGCGTTGCACAGAGCGGGGGAGCGAACCACGCTGCGACGCGTTGAACGGCAAGCGCGAATGCAAATGCGGGGACTTTAATGAATCGGCAGACCCTTTTGGCCGACATCGACAGGATGTTCGGGTGGATACCGTCGTGGTTCGTCGGCCTGTGTCTGGTCGTTGGCGCGATCCTGATGGCCCTGTCGATCTACCGTCTCGCGGTTTGGCTGTTCAACCGCGCGTTCGGAACCCGTCTCCCGCTCCTGAGCGTGTTCATCGAACGCACGGCGGGCCCTGCTCAGCTGGCCGTCTGTCTTGCCGCCGTGGCGTTGGTGCTGCCGCTCGCGCCGCTGGACGACGCCTTCCGCACGCCGCTGACGCGCCTGTTCGTCGTTGCTTTCATCGCGCTGATCGGCTGGATCTCGATCCGGATCGTGGATATGAGCGCGGCACGGTATCTCCTGAACTTTCGCGACGTCACCGAGAATTTCGTCGCGCGCAAGCACGTCACCCAGGTCCGCGTCTTCAAGCGCGTAACCGATATCATCATCGTCATCATCACAGTGTCTACCGCGCTGATGACGTTCGACTCGGTCAGGCAATATGGCGTCAGCCTGTTCGCCTCCGCCGGTGCCGCAGGTATCATCGTCGGTCTTGCCGCCCGGCCGCTGCTGAGCAATCTGATCGCGGGCATGCAGATCGCGATCACACAGCCGATCCGCATCGAGGATGCCGTGATCATCGAGAACGAGTGGGGCTGGGTCGAGGACATCGCCTCGACCTATGTCGTGATCCGTCTGTGGGACTGGCGCCGCATGGTGGTGCCGCTGTCCTATTTCATCGAAAAACCATTCCAGAACTGGACCCGCGACACCGCGTCCCTGATCGGCGTGATCGCGCTCCACGTCGACTACCGCGCGGACGTTCCGCGGATCCGGCGCTGGCTGGAAGAAGCAGTGAAGGAATCCAAGCTCTGGGACGGCGAGGTGGTCAATCTCCAGGTGATCGACGCGGATGCTCGCACCATCGAGCTTCGCGCCCTCGTCAGCGCCAGGAACGCGCCACAGTCCTGGGACCTGCGCTGCGAGATGAGAGAGAAGCTCATCGCCTTCATCCGCGACGAGATGCCGGAAGCGCTGCCGCGCGAGCGCGCGATCCTGATCCCGTCGGGGGGAGGCGACGATGACGCCGATTTCGTGCGGCGTCCCGCGCCGCCGGAGAAGAGGCGGGCGAGCGCACGCAATTGACCTACTCGCGCGCCGCCTTCGTCGCGCCGCGCAAGCCCGCTCGCTGCTGGATCGTGTCGAGCGCGCCGGTCCTCATGCGAAGCACCTCATTGCGCGCGGATGTCGGCGGCCTTCAGCACCGGCTCCCATTTGGTCGCCTCGGCATGCATGTAGGCGTCGAAATCCTTGGAGGAGGAGCCGACCGGGGCTGCGCCGATCTTGCCGAGCGTCGACAGTACGTTCGAGTCCTGCAACGCCGCCTTCAGATCGGTTTCGAGCTTCGCCACGATCTCCGGCGGCATTTTCGCCGGGCCGAGAACGCCCCACCAGACGGAGACGTCGTAACCCGGCACACCCGACTCGGCGACGGTCGGAACATTGGGCAGCGCCTTGGAGCGTTCGGCCGAGGTTACTGCGAGCGCGCGCACCGGGCCGCCTTCGATCTGGCTGATGGCTTCTGCAAGTGGATTGATGCTGAGCGGGATGTCGCCGGCGATTACGGCGGTCAGCGCGGGGGCGCCGCCCTTGTAAGGGATCGCGACGATCTTGGTGCCGGACATATATTTCAATAGCTCACCGGCGAGATGCGCCGAGGTGCCGTTGCCCGACATGCCGTAGGAGAGCTTGTCAGGGTCCTTCTTCGCCGCAGCGAGGAGATCGCCGAGCGTCTTGTAGGGGCTGTCTTTGGCGACGACGATCGCGAGCGGCGAGGAAGCGACTTCGGTGATCGCGGTAAAATCCCTAAACGTGTCGTAGGGCACGCTCGGATAGATGAACTGATTGAGGGGATGACCGCTCGCGACCAGGATCAGCGTGTATCCGTCGGGGGCGGCTTGCGTCAGCGCCTGCGAGGCGACGATGCCGCCGGCGCCGGGACGGTTGTCGATCACCGGCTGCTGGCCCCAGGTTTTCGCCAATGCCTGTGCGAGCGTGCGCGCGAGCACGTCGACCGCGCCACCGGCGGCATAAGGGACAAGGATGTGAACCGGCTTGGTCGGATAGTTGTCGGCGGCCTCGGCGCCGCCGCCTCCCAGCAGCAGGCCGGCACCCAGCATCAAGCTGCCGATCTTCTTGTTCAAACCCAGCATTTCCAGCACTCCTTGCGGGCGTCTGCGCGCGGACCGTCGGTCTTTCGAGCCGTCCGGACGCCGCCCATGGTTCTTGTTGACGAGACCTGATCTTTTGTACGATAGTACAAATCACATGACGCGCAACCCCGCCAGCAAGGAAACGGCCCGCAAGCCGAACATGCGTGAGGCAATTCTCGCCGCGGCCGAGGAGCTGTTCGCCACCAACGGCTTCAACGCCGTGTCGGTGCGCGATATTGCACAGGCCGCCGGCGCCAATCCCGGCAGCGTCACCTATCATTTCAAGACAAAGGACGGCCTGCTGCTGGAGATCTACCGGCGCCATTGCGGGCCGATGAATTTGCGCCGTTCCGAGCTGCTCGCGGCCGCCAAGCGCGTGCGCGATCTCCAGGACCGGCTCGAAGCGGTGGTGCGGGCCTATGTCGTGCCGGCCTTCACCTCGGGCAGCGATCTTGCCGGGGGCGGAGCGCGGTTCACACGGCTGCGCGCGGTGATGTCTGCGGAGGGCAATGAGGTCGCGCGGAAAATCATCGCGCAGACGTTTGACGACACCAGCCACGCCTTCATCGACGCGATCCACGAAAGCCTGCCGCACGTTCCGCGCACCGACATCGTCTGGCGCAGCCACTTCCTGCTCGGCGCGCTCTACTACTCGCTGGTGACGCCGGATCGCGTCTCGCGCCTGTCGCGCGGCGAGGCCGACGGCAGCGATGCCGCAAGCGCCATCGAACAATTGGTGCAAGCCACCGTGGCCGCGTTCCAGGCGCCGGCGCTCGATCAGGCTGCACCGGCACGGCGACGACCGGTCGTCAGCAGCAAGACTTGAACACTCGGTCTCGTTCGGCGGTTTATCCGATGGCAATGATGTACACACCGACCATCCCGCCGCCCGATCCGAACACGCGCACGCCGAAGTTCAAGCTGCCGAAGCTGGCTTGCGATGCGCATTGCCACATCTTCGGGCCCGGCGCGACATACCCTTACGCGCCGGTCCGTTCCTACACGCCGCCCGATGCGCCGCTCGCCGATTTCCGCACGCTGCATGCCAAGCTCGGCGTCGAACGTGCCGTCATCGTCAATGCCAGTGTGCATGGCACCGATAACACGGTGGCGCTCGACGCCATCGCGCAGAGCAACGGCGCCTATCGCGCGGTTGCCAATATCGATGACACCATCACGGAGCGCGGGCTCCGCGTGCTGCACGAGGGCGGCTTCCGCGGCTGCCGCTTCAATTTCGTCCACCATCTCGGCGGCGTTCCCGACAAGCGTGTGTTCGACCGCATCGTCGCGATGGTCGCGCCGCTCGGCTGGCACATCGACCTGCATTTCGACGCGATCGATCTGCCTGAATATGCGGACATGCTGACAAGGCTGCCGCTGAGCTACACGATCGACCATATGGGACGGGTGAAGGCGTCCGAAGGGCTCGATCAGCTTCCGTTCAAGATCCTGATCGAGCTGATGCAGCGCGACGAGAAGTGTTGGGTCAAGATCTGCGGATCGGAGCGGGTGTCATCGGCCGGTCCGCCGTTCACCGACGCCGTGCCATTCGCGCGAAAGATCGTCGAGACCGCGCCCGACCGCGTCATCTGGGGCACCGATTGGCCACATCCCAACGTCAAGGCGATGCCGAACGACGGCGACCTCGTCGACCTGATCCCGCTGTTCGCGCCGGAGCCGGAGTATCAGCAGAAGATCCTCGTCGATAATCCAGCGCGCCTGTTCGAGTTCGACCAATGACGGCGCTGGCGATCGACAAGCCGCGTGGACGGGCCTGGTGGAAGGAGCTCTGGATCCAGGTGCTCATCGCCATGGCCGCCGGCGTCGCGCTTGGGATCGTCAATCCCGAGGCGGGCGCCAGGATGCAGCCTTTGGGCGACGCCTTCATCAAGGCGATCCGGATGCTGATCGCACCGATCATCTTCTGCACGGTCGTCCATAGCATTGCCCATATGGCCGACATGGCGCGGGTGGGCCGCGTCGCGGTCAAGGCGATCGTCTATTTCGAGATCATGACCACGATTGCGCTGATCATTGGCCTTGTTGCGGTGAACTTGCTCAAGCCCGGCGTCGGCATGAACATCGATCCAGCCACCATCAATGCCAGCGCGATCGAACCCTATGTCAAGCAGACCGGCGTGATCGGCTTCGTGCCGTTCCTGATGAACATCGTGCCCGCGACGTTCATTGGCGCCTTTGCCGAGGGCAACATCCTCCAGGTGCTCTTCATCGCCGTACTGTGCGGATTTGCGCTGGTGCAGCTCGGCGAGCGCGCCGCGCCGCTGGTCGATCTCATCGACATCGCCGCCAAAATGGTATTCACCGTCGTCGGCTTCGTGATGTGGGCCGCGCCGATCGGCGCCTTCGGCGCCATCGCTTTCACGGTCGGCAAGTTCGGCGTGGGATCGCTGGCCTCGCTCGGCAAGCTGCTGGGCGGCTTTTATCTCACCTGCATGATCTTCATCGTCGTGGCGCTCGGTCCCGTCGCGCGGCTGTGCGGCTTCTCGCTGCTCAAGCTGATCCGCTACATCTGGGAAGAGCTGCTGATCTGCATCGCCACGACGTCGTCCGAGACAGTGCTGCCGCGGATGCTGACCAAGCTGGAGCAGGCCGGCTGCGAGCGCAGTGTCGTCGGCCTCGTAATCCCGACCGGCTATTCCTTCAATCTCGACGGCACCTGTCTCTACCTCGCCGCCGCCTCGGTGTTCCTGGCGCAGGCGACCAACACGCCGCTCGGGCTCACCGAACAGATCGAGCTGCTTTTGATCCTGCTCGTGACTTCCAAGGGCGCGGCGGGCATCGCGGGCGCCGCCTTTGTCGTGCTGGCGGCAACGCTGTCCGCCACCGGCAGCATTCCGGTGACGAGCGTGGCGCTCGTGCTCGGCATCCACCGCCTGATGTCGCAGGGGTTGACGCCGACCAATCTGATCGGGAACGCGGTCGCGACGATCGCGATTGCCAAATGGGAAGGCGCGCTCGATCACGAGCGCCTGCGACGGGTGCTCGACGGCGAGGAGCCCGCGGCCGCGGCTCGATGAATTTATGACGTTGACGAACAGAAGAGAGGAGTTTGTCCCATGAAAACAGGTCTCGTGATCACGGCCCATCCGGGCGATTTCGTCTGGCGCGCTGGAGGTGCCATCGCGCTGCATGCGAAGAAGGGCTATCGCATGAAGATCGTCTGCTTGTCCTTCGGCGAGCGCGGCGAGAGCCAGTTCGCCTGGAAGGAGAAGGGCGCGACGCTGGAATCGGTCAAAGCCGGCCGCAAGGATGAGGCGGAGCGCGCTGCAAAACTGCTCGGCGCCGAGATCGAGTTCTTCGATTGCGGCGACTATCCGCTGAAGCTGACGGAAGCGCATTTCGACCGCATGGTCGACATCTACCGCGAGCTCAATCCAAGCTTCGTGCTGACGCATGCGCTGGAGGACCCCTATAATTTCGACCATCCGAACGCGGCGCATTTCGCGCAGGAAACCCGCGTGGTCGCGCAGGCGATGGGCCACAAGCCCGGCGCGGAGTACAAATACTCTGCACCGCCGGTGTTTCTGTTCGAGCCGCACCAGCCGGAGCAATGCAATTACAAGCCGGACCTGCTCCTCAAGATCGACGAGGTCTGGAAGGAGAAGTACGAGGCGTTCCAGGTCCTCGCTGCGCAGAAGCATCTATGGGGCTATTACGAGCGCGTCGCGCTCAACCGCGGCGTCCAGGGCAGCCGTAACACCGGCGTGCCGATGACCTATGGCGAGGCCTATCAGCGCCTGTTCCCGACGGTAGCGGAGGAGCTGGCATGAAGCCCGTCGTCGTTCGTAACATCAAGCGCGCCGATCCCGCCGCCATGGCGGAGTACGGCGTCTCGACCGTGCACGAGGCCTATGGCCGGCTCGGCCTGATGAAGCCGTATTTGCGGCCGGTCTGGGCTGGCGCCGCGATTGCCGGCCCCGCCGTCACTGTGCTGGCGCAACCCGGCGACAACTGGATGATTCATGTCGCGGTCGAGCAGTGCAGGAAGGGCGACATTCTCGTCGTCGGCTGCACCACCGACAACACCGACGGCATGTTCGGCGAGCTGCTCGCAACCTCGCTGCAGGCGCGCGGCGTGCAGGGGCTGATTATCGATGCCGGCTGCCGCGACGTCAAAGCGCTGCACGAGATGAACTTTCCAGTGTGGTCGCGCGCGGTCTCGGCGAAGGGCACGGTGAAGGCGACGCTTGGCTCGGTCAATGTCCCCGTGGTCTGCGCCGGCGTCAACGTCGATCCCGGCGACATCGTCGTGGCCGATGACGACGGCGTCGTGGTCGTGCCGAAGCGCTACGCAGCCGAGGTCGCCGAGAAGGCGAAGAAGCGCAACGCCGACGAAGGCGGCAAGCGCAAGCGGCTGGCTTCGGGCGAGCTGGGCCTCGACATGTACAGCATGCGTGAGGCCTTGGCGAAAGCGGGGCTCGTTTACGTCGACGATCCCGAGGATGTCTGAGCGTAGTATTTTTTGAGCATGATCTATTCGGAAAACCGCTTCACACTTTTCCGGATCATGCTCTCGAGAAGCGGAGTGGGCCGATGGATCGTCTCAAGCTGAAGGCCGTGCTCGGCAGTCACCGCCATGTCGAGGCGGTGAAGAGCGGCGAGCTCCGCTCCGACCGCTTCGACCTCGACTTTATCGAATACACGCCGACCAACACTGCGTTCAAACCGATGGTGCGCGAGCAGGCCTTCGACGTCTGCGAGATGGCAATCGTCACCTATCTGATGGCGAAGGCGCATGGCAAGCCGCTGGTGCTGCTGCCTGCAGCCATGCTCGGCCGCTTTCAGCACTCCTACGCGCTCTATAATCCTGCGCGTGGAACGCTTGGGCCGTCCGATCTGGAAGGCAAGCGCATCGGCATCCGCTCCTTCACGACCACGACCGGAGCCTGGATCAGGGGCATCCTCGCCAACGACTACGGCGTCAACCTCGGCAAGATCCGCTGGGTCACCTTCGAGGATCCGCACGTCGCCGAATATGTCGACACCACCGAGCGCGCGCCGAAGGGCAAGAAGATCTTGCAGATGCTGCTCGACGGCGAGCTCGACGCCGTCCTCGGTGAGGCCTCGAGCGATCCGAAACTGAGGCCGCTGTTCCCCGATCCGGCCGCGGAAGCCGCCATATGGTACGCGCGCCGCAGCGTGGTCCCGGTCAACCATCTCGTGGTCGTGACCGAGCAGCTGGCGAAATCGCGTCCTGACGTGGTTTCGGGCGTCTATGATCTGCTCAAGCAAAACAAGGCGCAGGCGGGGCCTGCGGCAACGCCGGACCTTGTTCCGTTCGGAATCGAAGCGAACAGAAGGTCGCTGGAGCTGATCGTCGACTACGCGTTCCAGCAGGCGCTGATCCCGCGCCGCTATGCTGTCGAGGAGCTGTTCGACGCAACAACACGAGGACTGAACTGATGGCGGGCGATCCCAGGCGATGGCAGATCGGACTGGTCGGTTACGGCGAGGTCGGCAGGATCCTGGCCGAGGATTTGCGCCAGCAGGACATCACGGTCACAGCCTTTGACATCAAGCTCGGGGGCGAGCAGGGCGCACCGCTGATGGAGCATGCGGCGAAATTCGGTGTGGCGCTGGCGGTGTCTCACGCCGAGCTGGCCGCGAAGTCCGATTTCATCATCTCCGCGGTCACGGCGAGCCAGGCCGTGCCGGTGGCAGAGGCCTGCGCGGCCGCGATCAATCAAGGCACCTGGTTCCTGGATTTCAATTCGGCGTCTCCCGGCGCCAAGCAGTGCGCTGCCGCGCTGATCGATGGGGCCGCCGGACGTTATGTCGAGGGCGCGGTGATGACGTCGGTGCCGCCTTATCGCATCAAGGTGCCGTTGCTGCTCGGTGGTCCCGACGCCAGGGAACTCGAGCCGCTCTTGAACGCGATCGGTTTTGCGGCAAAGGTTGCGAGCGACAAGCTCGGGGTTTCCTCGGCGGTGAAGATGTGTCGCAGCATCATGATCAAGGGCCTGGAAGCCATGGTGATCGAGAGCTTCACCACCGCGCGCGCCTATGGCGTCGAGGATGCGGTACTGGCTTCGCTGGCGGAAACCTTTCCCACGATCGATTGGGAGAAGCAGGGCGCTTATTGCTTCCAGCGCGTGATCGAGCATGGCCGCCGCCGCGCCGAGGAAGTACGCGAGGTCGCCGAGACCGTGCGTGAAGCGGGGCTGACGCCGTGGTCCGCGCAGGGCACCGCCGAGCGGCAGGCCTGGGTGGCGGACCTCGCCGATGAGGGCCTGTTCGGAACGAAAGGCACCAAGGAGTTCGCCTGCAGCGCTGATTGGCGCACCGAGGCGGACCGAATCCTGGCGAAGATCAATCGCGAGAGCTAGGGCGGCTCCTGCTCAGGACTTTGCCGTGCGACTGCCGGTGAGCTCGTCGCGGGCGCGTTCGATCAACGCCATCAGGTCTTCCGTCTTGCGGGCCAGCCGATCATTCGCGGCTTCGGTCCGGAATTCTGCGCGGATCGATCGAATACACTTGTCGGCGGTATCGAGCGTCAGGAGCATGCGCGTTAGTTCATCCTGTGTCCGGACGCCCGCCAGATCGAGGTCCGACAGGACGTGCCCGATGCCGTCGAGCCGCTTCACCGCGGCCTCGCTGGGCGTTCTCGCTCGATTGGATTGGTGCTCGATGCCGCTGAATGCGCTGAACATGTCGATGCTTCCCCGTTGAATGCAGACATCAGTGCCGATCCTACTATGACGGGCACCGCGGGACTTGCAATGCGCGCAGCTATCGAGAATCAGCAAGAATCTACTATCCGGGAATCTACCGGATTCGGAATTGCGGAACGATGGGCGGTAACATCGAACGGAAGCTGCGGGGGAATCAGACGCCCTTCAATGCAGATATGCATTGAGAGCGGATCAGGAACCAGGGCGAAATAGAGTGGGCCGTTGCCGTGCAAAAGTCTGTCGGCCGCTCTTGAAGCCCATCACGATATCCGGCAGCTCGGCGATGGCGAAGCGGCTGTCTTGCGTGTCGAGCACAACGAGATCGGCCGGATTCCCAACCTCGATGCCGTAATCCCCGAGGTTCATCAGCCGCGCCGGCAGCTCGGTCACGAGATCAAGGCAGGTATCGAAGTCGTTGACCGAGGCATGCGCGACGTTGGCGTAGAAATTCGCCATTCGCAGCAGTGAGGCATCACCGAACGGCGTGAAGGGATTGAGCACGTTGTTGGTCGCGATCGAGCACAGCACGCCGTCGCCGGCGAGCTTGTGGACGAGCGTCAGCCCGCGTGGCACGTTGTGGGTCGCCTCGCGCCCCATCAAATAGAGATCGGTTGCCGGCAGCACGGTGACGGCTACGCCGGCCTTCTCCAGTTGCGCAGTGGCGGCCCTCAGCCGCTCCGGTGGCAGTGCGGAGAGCTTCGTCGCATGGCCGATTGCCACGCGGCCCCCGTAGTTGCGCCGCTCGGTCTGCCGGCAGACCTCGTCGAGGTGCCACCAGGAGGGATTGAGATCAAAATCGAGATGGAGATCGACGTCCACGTCGAACGCCTCGGCGAGGTCGAAGATGCGTGCGAGATGGGCGTTCGGATCGGTGTCCGTGTAAGGACAGCCGCCGATCACCGCGCCCCCGTCGCGCAGCGCCTGGATCAGAAGCTCCTCGCTGCCGGGATCGTTGGTGAGGCCTTCCTGCGGAAAGACACAGAGCGACAGGTCGATCGCCCAGGCATAGTCACGCTTCAGCGCCTTCACCGCCTCGAAGCCGCGCAAGCCGATGCGCGGATCGATCTCGACGTGGGTTCGCATGCGCGTGGTGCCGTGGACGATGGCACGTTCGAGCACCCGGGCGCCGCGCGCGTAGACGTCCTCGACCGAGAAATCCTTCTTCATCCCGGAGACGGCGCGGATCGCTTCGGAGACGCTGCCGTGATCATGCCCGCAGCGGCCTAGCAGGCAGGCTTTATCGAGATGGATGTGGCTGTCGACGAAGCCGGGCAGGGCGAGACGCCCGCCGACATCGACCTCAACGGCCTCGCAGGCGAGCGTCGGTTCGATGGCGGTGATCCGGCCGCGCGTGACGCCGATGTCCATCGGGTCGGCGGCACCACGCAGCAAGGCGTTGCGAAAGATGAGCTCAAAGGCGGGTTGCGTTGTCATGGCTCTTGGGGAAGGAATTTAGTGCATTCGGCCGCGTTTGGCGGCTCCAGATTGTCGGCAGTGTAGCGACGGAAATGTTCAAAATATATGCACGTATTCCCCGAGAGCGGCGTTAGTATTCCGCAACCCGGGAGAATGAGCCATGTCCGCTACCGCAAAAGCCGAAGCCGGTCCGTCGTCCGACGCCGAGATCGTTGAAGCCTATCTCACGGCGTCGATGATCCCCGATCCGGACGCCGCGGCGGCCTATATGGCGCCGGGCACGGTGATCACCTTTACCGGCGGGCGCGAGTTCGATCATCCGCGGGGCCCGGCCGGGTTCAACGCCAAGCGCTACCGCTGGGTCAAGAAGAAGATGGATCGGTTCGACGTCTGCCCCGGCGACGGCGAGACCGTGGTCTATAGTGTCGGCACGCTCTACGGCGAATGGAAAGATGGGACCTCATTCGAGGGCAACCGCTACGTCGACCGCTTCGTGGTGCGGAATGGCCAGATCACCAAGATGGATGTCTGGAACGACAGCGCCGAGCGCATCCTGGTCCAGCGCGGTATCGATGCGTAAGCGCCATCCTGGCGCTTGAGCTGCCCTGACTCCACAGAGACAAACGGCCGGTCACCATATCGCAAGCCGCGATAGCTGGTAGACGCAAGCTCGTCTGGCGGCTGCCGCGCCCCTGCGTTATCAACGGTGCGATTGCTGCGCCCGGCATGGAGGCGCGAGCCTCCTCGAGGAGTTCCCAATGCGTTTACCCACTGTTGTCCTGGCCTTCACATGCCTTGCAACTGCCGCCTCCGCCGAAGACCTGTCGGGTACGCTTCAGAAAGTCAAAGAGACCAAGAAGATCACGCTGGGCTATCAGGAGGCTTCGGTCCCGTTCAGCTATCTCGATGGCAACCAGAAGCCGGTCGGCTTTGCCATGGATATCTGCCTTAGAATCGTGGATGCCGTAAAGAAGCAGCTCGGCATGCCCGACATCGCGGTCGACACTCTCGCCGTGACGTCGTCGAACCGGATTCCGCTGATGGTCAACGGGACGCTCGACCTGCATTGCTCGGCGACCACCAACAATGCCGATCGCCAGAAGCAGGTCGCCTTCACCAACACGCACTTCCTCAGCGCAACGCGATTTGCGGCCAAGAAAGCCGCAAAGATCAACACCATCGACGATCTCAAGGGCAAAGCGGTGACCGCGGTGGCCGGCTCGGTCAATTTGACGCAGCTCGCCAAGGTCAACACCGAGCGCAATCTCGGCATCAACGTGATGCCGGCCAAGGACCAGGCCGAGGCCTTCCTGTTGCTGGAAACCGACCGCGCCCAGGCCTACGCGCTCGACGACGTGCAGCTCGCGGTCGCGATCGCGCGCTCGAAGGAGCCGCAGCTGTTCATGATCAGCGAGGAGACGTTCTCGAAGCCCGAGCCTTACGGGATCATGCTGCGGCGGGAGGACGCGCCGTTCAAGGCGCTCGCCGACCGCGCGACTGCAGAGCTATACGCCAGCCAGGAGATCGAGGTCCTCTACAAGAAGTGGCTGGAATCGCCGACGCCGCCGAACGGCCTCAACTACAACGTCCCGATGTCGGGCGCCTTGCGCAACGCCTTCAAGAAGCCGAGCTCCAGCTTCGATCCGGATGTGTACGTGGTCAACTGAGGCGAGGGCGCCAAGGCGCTGGTTGCAATCGGCTGCGTGTCATTGTGCCCTCGCCCCTTGCAGGAGAGGGCATCTCCGCTGGTGGACGCAGACTCGCTCGGGTGAGGGGTCTGTCTCCGCGGATAGATACCTCTCGTCCGGCGCTTCGCGCCACCTTCTCCCGCAAGGGGAGAAGGGAAGATGGCACTGTGCTTCCGGCGAGTGCAGTGTTTTACGCGTTCGAATATTTCTTCAGCTCGAACCGCGCGATCTGGTTCCTGTGGACCTCGTCCGGGCCGTCGGCGAGACGCAGCAAGCGCGCGGTCGCGTAGGCCTGCGTCAATCCGAAATCGTTCGACGTGCCGCCGCCGCCATGGGCCTGGATCGCCCAGTCGATGATCTGGCAGGCCATGTTGGGCACAGCGACCTTGATCATCGCGATCTCGGCTTTCGCCACCTTGTTGCCGACGGTATCCATCGCGTGGGCGGCGTTGAGCGTCAGCAACCGGGCCTGCTCGATCATGATGCGGGCTTCAGCGATTCGCTCCTGCGTCACCGTCTGCTCGGAAATCGGCCTGCCGAAGGCGACGCGGCTGCGCACCCGGCGGCACACCTTCTCCAGTGTGCGCTCGGAGAGCCCGATCAGCCGCATGCAATGGTGGATGCGGCCAGGGCCGAGGCGTCCCTGCGCGATCTCGAAACCGCGGCCCTCGCCGAGCAGCATGTTCTCCTTGGGCACGCGCACATCGGTGAAGACGACCTCGGAGGCGCGATCGGGCACGCCGTAGAAGCCGAACACGGGCAGGGGACGCTTGACCTCGACGCCCGCTGTGTCCATCGGCACCAGGATCATGGATTGCTGCTTGTGGCGGTCCGCATTGTCGGGATCAGTCTTGCCCATGAAGATGCAGATCTTGCAGCGCGGGTCGGTCGCATTGGTGGTGTACCATTTGCGGCCGTTGATGACGTAATGATCGCCGTCGCGGACGATCGAGCTTTCGATGTTGGTCGCATCGGATGAGGCGACGGCAGGCTCGGTCATGGCGAAGCAGGAGCGGATTTCGCCTGCGAGCAACGGCTTCAGCCAGCGCTCCTTGTCGTTCTCCGCGCCATAGCGCTCCAGCACCTCCATGTTGCCGGTATCGGGCGCCGAACAGTTGAAGACTTCGGGCGCGAGATGCGAGCGGCCCATGACCTCGCAGAGCGGGGCATATTCGAGGTTGGTGAGGCCCGCACCGTAGCCGGAGTCCGGCAGGAACAGATTCCAGAGGCCTTCAGCGCGCGCCAGCGGCTTCAGCTCCTCGACGACCGGATAGACCTTCCAGGGGCCCAGCTCCTCCGCCTCGCGATAAAAACGTTCCTCGTTCGGATAGATGTGCCGGTCCATGAAACTTTCGAGCCTGCGCTTGAGCTCAACGATTTTGGGGGACATCGAGTAGAGCATCTTTGGTCTCCTCAATCGATGGACAGGCCGGTGCGCAATCGGCTCAGGCGACGCGATACTCTTTGAATTTCTCGCGCAGCGCGGATTTGAGCACCTTGCCGGTGCCGGTCATCGGGAACTCGTCCATGAACTCGACGGCGTCGGGCATCCACCAGCTCGCGATCTTGGGGCGCATGTGGTCGAGTAGCGTCTTGCCGTCGACGGTCGTGCCCTTCTTGCGGACGACGAGGAGCAGAGGCCGCTCCTGCCATTTCTCATGGTTGATCGCGACCACGGCGGCTTGCAGCACATCGGGGTGAGACAAGGCGACGTCCTCGAGCTGGATCGAGGAGATCCATTCGCCTCCGGACTTGATTACATCCTTGGAGCGGTCGGTCAGCGTGACGTGGCCCTGTGGGTCGATCACGGCCATGTCGCCGGTGATCAGCCAGCCGTCGCGGTCGAGGCCTTCTTCGAGTTTCATGTAGCCGGACGCAACCCACGGTCCCCGCGCGCGCAGATGGCCGACGCTCTTGCCGTCGCGCGGCAGCTCGTTGCCGCCGTCGTCGACGATGCGCAAGGCGGTGCCGAAACAGGCGCGGCCGGACACCTGGCGGCGGTCGAACCTCTCCTTGTCGTCGAGATGCTCGGAGCCCGGCCGCAGGCCAGGCATCGAGCAGCCCAAGGCTTCGGTCATGCCCCAGGCCTGGATGTAGTCGATGTCATACTCACGCTTGAGCTTCTCGACCATCGCGCGCGGCGGCGCCGAGCCAGACGACAATGTTGCACGAAGTGTCGAGAACCTGTTGCCGGTGCGCCCTAACCAGTCGAGCAGGATCAGCCAGAAGCTTGGCACGCCCGCCGACAGCGTCACCTTCTCGCCTTCGAGCAATTCGTAGAGCTTGTCCGGCTCGTAATTGCGGCCGGGCAGCACCAGCTTCGAGCCGGTATAGGGCGCGGTGAACGGCATGTTCCAACCGTTGCCGTGGAACAGCGGCGCCATCGGCATCATCACCTCGCGCACGCCTTCCAGGTGCCCGGGCAGGAAGTCGAAATTGCAGGAGACCATGGTCTGCAGGATCGCGGCGCGGTGCGAATAGATTACGCCCTTCGGATTGCCGGTGGTGCCGGAGGTGTAGCAGATCGTGGACGCCGACTTTTCGTCGAACTCCGGCCAGACGAAGCCGGCGTCGTGCTCGTTCTCCAGCAGGTCCTCGTAGCAATGGACGTTGGCAAGCCTGGTCTCCGGCATCCGCTCGCGCGAGGACATCACGACATAGGCTTCGATCGATGTGAGCTGCGGCGCGATTGCCTCCACGATCGGCAGCGTGGCGCGGTCGATGAACAGCAGGCGGTCCTCGGCGTGATTGACGATGTAGACGAGTTGTTCGGGAAACAGCCGCGGGTTGACGGTGTGCAACACGTAGCCCATGCCCGGCGCGGCATAGAACATCTCGAAGTGACGGTGCGTATTCCAGGCCAGCGTGCCGACCCTATCGCCGGGCATCATGCCGAGCCTCTTGAGGGCCAATGCCATGCGCTTGATGCGCGGATGGGCGTCGGCATAGGTGTAGCGATGGATGTCGCCCTCGATCTCGCGGGCGACGACCTCGGCCTCGCCGTGATAATCGGCCGCATACTGGATCAGGCCGCTGATCAGGAGCGGCATGTCCATCATCAATCCCTGCATCGTCTCCTCCGGACCGCCATGTCGTTGCATGGCGTGCGCTTGTGATGTGCGCTTGAGGTTAGCGGAACGCCACGCGACGTTCACGTAAAAAGCGAGGGACGTGATTGCATGCGTCTCTTTTTCAGGGCTAAGTGATGCGAGCTGCCGGCGAAGCAGTTTCCGCCCCGGAGGAAATGAATGTCAGCGGAAAGACACAAGACCGGTGCAGCCGGCGAATCTACACTCGACATTGACGCACTCCGTGCGCGCTATCGCGACGAGCGCGATCGGCGCCTGCGCGCCGAAGGCAAGGCGCAATATGTCGAGATGACCGGCGAGTTCGGGCGCTATCTCGACGATCCCTGGGCCAATTCCGGATTCGCGCGCGAGGCCGTCAGCGAACAGAACGAGGTGCTCATCGTCGGCGGCGGCTTCGGCGGCCTTCTGTGTGGCGCGCGACTGCGCGAAGCCGGCATCGATGATTTCCGGGTCGTGGAAAAGGCCGCCGATTTCGGCGGCACCTGGTACTGGAATCGCTACCCTGGTGCGGCCTGCGATACCGAGAGCTACATTTACTTGCCGTTGCTGGAAGAGACCGGCTACATGCCGGTGCGCAAATATGCGCGAGCACCCGAGATCTACGAACATTCGCGCCGCATCGGCCGTCACTTCGGCCTCTATGAGCGCGCTCTGTTTCAGACCGTCATCACGCGCATGGAATGGCAGGAGTACGAGGCACGCTGGCTGGTCGAGACCGATCGCGGTGATTGCATCCGCGCGCGCTTCGTCATCCTCGCTGGCGGCCCGTTGAGCCGTCCGAAGCTGCCGGGTATTCCCGGCATCGAAAGCTTCAGAGGACACAGCTTCCACACCAGCCGCTGGGATTACGCCTACACCGGAGGCACGGCCGAAGGTGGTCTGACCGGTCTTGGCGACAAGCGCGTCGGGATCATTGGCACCGGCGCCACCGCCGTGCAATGCGTGCCGCATCTCGGCCGCTCGGCCAAGGAGCTCTACGTCTTCCAACGTACGCCGTCGGCGATCGGCGTGCGCGACGACCGCCCGACGGATCAGAGCTGGGCGCAGGGGCTCAGGCCTGGCTGGCAGCGCGAACGCATGGACAATTTCACCGCCGTGATCTCGGGCGAGCCATTCGAACAGGATCTGGTGCAGGACGGCTGGACCGGCCTGCTCGGCGAGATCCTGCTGGCGCCGCGCCGCCAGCCCCAGCCGGTGACCTCGATCGAGGAGGCGCTCAAGGTCATCGAGCAGGCTGATTATCGCAAGATGGAAGAGATCCGGGCGCGCGTCGATGCGATCGTCAAGGATGAGATGACTGCTTCGGCGTTAAAGCCCTGGTACAAGGCCTTCTGCAAGCGGCCGTGTTTCCACGACGAATATCTCGACACGTTCAATCGTCCCAATGTGCATCTCGTCGATACCAGGGGACAGGGCGTCGATCGCATCACCGAGAATGCCGTCGTGGTCGACGGCCACGCCTACGAACTCGACTGCCTGATCTATGCCAGCGGTTTCGAAGTCGGTACCGATTACGCCCGTCGTATGGGCTTCGAGATTTATGGACGCGATGGCACGCGCCTGTCCGAGCGCTGGCGCGACGGCGTCAAGACGATGCATGGCTTCTACAGCCGCGGCTTCCCGAACTGCTTCCTGATCGTCATGGTGCAGGCCGGCCAGAGCGCCAACTTTCCGCACATCATCGACGAGCAGTCGCAGCACATCGCCTATGTGATCGCCGAGGCGCGCAAGCGCAAAGCGCGGACGCTGGAGCCGACGCTCGATGCCGAGAACGCCTGGGTCGAGGAGGTGGTCAAAGCCGCGCTCGGCCGCCAGACCTATCTCGCTGAATGCACGCCCGGCTACTACAACAATGAAGGCGTGTTCGATCCGATCGCGGCGAGAAACAGCCAGTATTGGCGCGGGCCGGTGGCATTCCTGCGGCTGCTCGACAAGTGGCGCAAGGAGGGCAATTTGGATGGACTGGAACTGTCGTATGATCACGCCATGGAGTCGGCGCCTTCGTCCGGGTAAACTCGGGCATTGGATCGCGCCAGAGAGAGGACATTAGACATGATCAGGGGCAGAACTGTAGCTGCGGCGGTTTTCGGGGCGATGACGCTGCTCGGCTGCCTGGCGCCCGCCGCCCACGCCGCGCAATGCGGCAGCTCGTCGGCCGGCTTCGAGACCTGGAAGCGCGAGTTCAGTGCGGAAGCGCAGGGCAAGGGCATCGGCCAGACCGCGCTCACGGCGCTGATGCAGACCAATTACGCGAGTGCCACCATCGCGGCCGACCGCGGCCAGCGCAGCTTCTCGCTGTCGCTCGACCAGTTCCTCGCCAAGCGCGGCGCCACCACCATCGTCGCCAAGGGGCGTCAGCTCAAGAACTCGCAGGCCGCCTTGTTCGCCTCGATCCAGCAGCGCTATGGCGTCCCGCCGGGGCCGCTGATCGCGATCTGGGGCATGGAGACCGGATTCGGCAGCCAGCGCGGCAACCAGAACATGCTCTCCTCGATTGCGACGCTCGCCTATGACTGCCGCCGTCCCGAATTCTTCACCGAGCAGCTCTATGCGGCGCTGAAGCTGATCGATCGCGGCACGCTGTCGGGGGCAACCCGCGGCTCGATGCACGGCGAAGTCGGTCAGACCCAGTTCATGCCCAAGAACATCCTGGCCTACGGCACCGGCAATCTCGAAGTTGCCGCCAATGCGCTCAACTCGACAGCGAATTTCCTGAAAGCCCATGGCTGGCGTGCCGGAGCGGGTTACCAGCCGGGCGAGCCGAATTTCGCCGCCATCGAAGCCTGGAATGCCGCCGGCGTTTATCAGAAGGCGATCGCCCTGATGGGACGGCAGATCGATGAGGGCGGAGGTACGGCCGCCTCGCGCTGACCAGAGCCCCGTGGCGCGTTTTCCTCAGGCGAACCGGCATCCACTTCGCTTGGACACGCTCCTGCTCAGCAAGGCGTGATGCGCGGGCAAGAGAAAGTTGTTGCCAACTGGAACCGACGGCACGAGGTTTGCTTTGATCGAACAGGGCTGGGCATGAGGAGACTCAACATGGCAACCCAGATCGTGATGGACCAGACTGGCGACACGCGCCACGAGTTTGATCCTGGCAATGCCGAAGCGCTGGCGCGGGCCGAACGGCGCTTTCGGGAGTTGACCGGAGCGGGCTTCACCGCCGCGCTGCGAACCGGACCTGGCGAAGTCACCCGGATCCGATCGTTTGACCCGACCGCGCAGGAAACGCTGTTCTATCCCCGCCTGGTCGGCGGTTGATCTGAGCTGCTCATGATCGCGGCAGTCTGGCTCCGCGCGCCGGCGCGTGCGCGTTTGCATGCGCTACGCGAACTCTATCGGCGCTTCTTCGGCGAGAACACGCCGGATGCCCGGGGTCGCCGGCTCCTGGCCGAATGGCTGTCACCGGCGCAGCGCGCGCAATTCGAGCAGTACCGGCATTTCGATGTCGTCGGCTGCGATACCGGCAAGACATATCGCATCCATTATGGCACCGCCGCAAATGTCCATGAGATCGACGCGGCCGGAAATGCGACGATGGGGTGGTGCTTCGTCCCGTCAGGCTTTCTCGTCCCCGGCGACGTCATGCTCGCACAGAAGATCGCGCTCGAGACCGACGAAAGGGGAGCTCTCGCGCTCGCTAACAGGTTTCCGCCGGCAACACATTCGGAGCACTTCTACCGGCGGCCGTTCTAGGGTGGGCCTATCAGTGCCTATCAGTAATGTGTGGTGCGATAGGCATCTACCGCGTGCGCTGCAAAAACGCCGACGCTGCAAAGCGCAAGCAAGGCCGAGATCAGTTCGATCATAGCTCGTCCTCCTGCCGCGGTAGGGCGACGAGGTGCTGACAGCAGGAGTAATCCCAGATCAGGTCGAGGAAGAATTGCATGATGGCCGTCCCTGTATGATTTTGACAACTAGATAACCGACCATCTGTTTCAGGCGTGTTTCGTCGCATCTGGAAACGGGTTTCTTGGGGGAGTCCTAGGCTAGTTTGTGCGCTGCGGAGCCGCTACATCCCGCTCTTGCTCAACCCCGTTAGCCGCGAGGCGGCGCATCACATTGCGAGGCGAAATCATGGCGCAGGTCGAGTGGTTCGACGATCTCACCATTGGAATGCAGTTCAAATCCCCCGAAATTCACGTCACCGAGGCCGACATCAAGCGGTTCGCGGCCGAGTTCGATCCGCAGCCGATGCATCTCGACCATGAAGCCGCCAAGCGGACCCTGTTCAGGGGTCTCGCTGCCTCGGGATGGCACACCGCCGCGATTGCCATGAGCCTCGCGATCCAGACCCGCCCCTTCGGCCCGCATCCGCTGATCGGCGCCGGCGTCGACGGGCTGCGCTGGACCATCCCGGTACGGCCCGATGACCGCCTGCATCTGGTCGGGGAGGTCATCAGCCTCACGCCGTCGAAGTCGAAGCCGCAGGGCATCGCGCTGGTGAAATGGACGATGTTCAACCAGAACGGCGAGGAGGTTTACACCTTCACCCCGATCGCGATCGTGCCGCGGCGGGAGTAGGGCAGGGTCGGCGCCCTACGCAGCCGCCAGAAGCCCTTGCGGGTCACCGGCAGAGGTGGTCATCTCGGTCCGGGGAACACGCTGGAGGCTGACATGAAACGATCTCTTCTCGCCGCCGGGTTGCTGACCGGCGCCTTGAGCGCAGTCGCTTTGACCGCAAGACCGGTGCAGGCGCAACAATCCAAAGTCGGCGACTGGACCATCGAGAAGCGCACGCAGGACGCACATTGCAATGCGAGCCGCGGCTACAAGGACAAGGAAGACGAGAACCGGGACTACGTCATCGTCATCACCTATTCCGAGAAGGCGATCGTCATCGTCATGATCTATGACGGCTGGGAGTGGGACAAGGTGGGCGAGATCCTCCGAGCCGATGTCGGAACCGATGACGCCGATATCATGAAGAAGGCCAAGTGGGAGGTCATGGACAAGACCACCGTGCGCGGCATTTTCGAATACGATCAGTCCATGATGGACCGGCTGTCCAGGGCCAAGCGTCTCTCGCTCGATTTCGAGGACGATGACGACGACAGCATCGAGATACAGGTGCCGCGTGCCGGTGAAGCGCTGGCGGCGCTGAAATTCTGCGAGGAGAATCGCAAGTAGGTTGCCGGGGCCGGATGCGAGGCCGGCGGGATCGGTGGCGACAGGGTTCTGCGGCGCGACCGGCGCCTGACGCATCGCACACGTGACTCATCGCACACAGTCCGCGCGCTGTTCGCATTTATCCTAGTCTTTGGCGAAAACGTCCAAGCCGCATCCTGCGGTTGACGTTACGCAAGGACGATGTTCGATATTCCCGCATTTCGTTCCAACGTTTTCTCCGCGTCGAAGGCGGCGATTGACCGGCCCGTCTCCTCCGCCTGGCCCCGGATCGCGATCTCTCTCTCGCGCGCGAGCCATAGGCAGATTGCATCGTCCGGCCGATGACAATCCTCCACGCAAATCGATTTTCGTCCCTCGTCGGCGAGATCTACGACGCGGCGGTCGATCCCGCGTTGCGCAGCGGGGTGCTGGAACAGGTTTCGCATTTCGTCGGTGGATGTGCCGCGACCATCCTGTCCAGGGACAGAGCCCGGCTCTCGATCGAGATCCACGAGCATTTTGGCACCGAATCCCGCTTCCGCCAGCTTTATCGCGACCGATACGTGGAGCTGGACCCTCTGCTCGATCGTCATCTCTCGCTCGCGGCGGAGCAGACGATCGGCGTAGCCGACATCATGCCTCAGGCGGATTTCCTGGCAACGAGCTTCTATCGCGAGTGGGTCGAACCACAAGGAGCGATTGACCTTGCAACCGTCGCGCTCGAGAAGTCGGAGACACGCACCACGATCCTGCAGGTGTTGCGCCACCGCTCGCGCGGACTCGTTGACGAGCCGATGCGCGAGCGCATGCGGCTGCTCGCTCCGCACCTCCAGCGTTCCAGAATCATGGGCCGGCAGATCAGGGCACGCTCGCATACCGTGGACGACCTTGCCGATGTCCTCGATGGGCTGAGCACGGCGATCTGCCTGCTCGACGCAGATGGCCGGGTCGTGCATGCCAACGCAGCATCCCGCGGGCTGTTCGCCGATGCCAGCCTGCTCGCAATGGTCGGTGACCGGATCGTGGCCCGCAACACCCAGACGGACAAAATATTCCGCGGCCTGTGCGAAATCGATGCGGGCAACGAAACTCGTTGCGCTGCCCGCCGTCAGGTCGAGCTTGCGACATCAGTTGATGGGCAGCACTATCTGCTCCACGCTTTTCCCTTGAAGCGCGATCGCACTCCATCGCGAGATGCTGCAGCCACGGTGCTGTTCGTTCAGAAGGCATCGGCGGCGACATGGCTCGCAGCCGATGCGATCGCTGCGGCCTTCAGGCTGACACCGTCCGAATTGCGCGTATTGATGGCAATTATCGAGATTGGCGGCGTTCCCGACATTGCGGCAAAGCTCGGCATCGCCGAAACGACCGTGAAGACGCATCTCGGTCGCCTGTTCGAGAAGACTGGCGCCGGCAGGCAGGCCGACTTGGTCAAGATTGCCACCGGCTTTGCCGTTCCATTCGCGCGTCGCACGAACGACGGTGACGATGCCTTGTGATTTATTTCACATGGTTCGCCGGCTATGTGCCGCAATCTCAATCCATTGTGATGAGCCGAGCTCCGGTGTCCTCCGAATGCAGGACGCGAGTCATTTGAGACTTTCGTATATCGCGTTCTAGAAAAGTGAAGAGCAGCGAGCGCCGGCGAAGAGATGCCGCGACGGCGTCGAACGCGAGTGTGAGGAAACGACAGCGCGCGGCCGGACCTGCTCGTCGGTTGGAGGATTGCAGTGACCCAGTTTGATTTTTCCGTTATCAATGTTTCAACGAACGAAATTCCCGAAAACGAGCGTATCCCGCTGCTTCGCGATTTCTACTGTCGCGGGGTGTTGAAGGCGGAGGTCGAGGTGAGGGAAGGAAAGCCGTTCGCGGCGAGCTTCACGTCCCACGTCTTGCCGGAAGCCCAATTGCTGATCGGAGGATTGTGCGGAGCGCGGATCATTCGCACCAAGCACCTGATTGCCGATGGCGATGATAGTCTGGCCCTGATCGTGAATCGATCCGGCGTGCTTGGGATATCCGAGCGAGGGCACGATCTGAGCCTCCGTGCCGGAGAGGCTGTCCTGACGAGCGCGGAGGACGTCACGACGTTCGAGCGATTGTCGCTGGGTAGCTGTTTCTCGCTGCGTGTGCCGAGACGCGTGCTGGCGCCGATGATCGTGGATGTCGATGACGCCGTGATGCGGGTCATGCCGGAGAGTTCAACGGGACTTCGGCTGCTGGTCGATTACGCGGTGACGCTGGTGCGGGAGAAGGCATTCGCGATGCCCAATTTGCGCAAGCTCGGGGTCGGGCATCTGCACGATCTTCTGGCAATCGTACTCGGTGCCACCAATGAGCCGCGGGAGATGGCCGGTCGGCGCGGCCTAAAGGCGGCACGGCTGCAGAAGGCCAAAGTCTCCATCGCCAACAATTGCTGGCGGCAGGACCTGTCGGTTGCCACGGTCGCCCAGGAGCTCGGCGTGACGCCGCGTTATCTCCAACGCCTGTTCGAGGCCGACGGCAAGACGTTCTCGTCGTTCCTGATCGAACAACGCGTCAAGCGTGCGCATCGCATGTTGCGCGAGCCCGGATACGCCGAGCGGACGGTGAGCTCGATCGCCTACGATGTCGGCTTCGGCGATCTCTCCTATTTCAACCGCTGCTTCCGGCGGACTTATGGCGCCACGCCCAGTGACGTCAGGAGCGGCGAGATGTCGTGACCGCGCGCGGCTGAATTTCAGGTCAAATGCCGATGGAGATGGCACGGGCGTGCGCCGCCCGCAGTTGGAGTATTGCATGCGTCGTTTTTTCTTTGATCTTATCGTCGGCAATATCGTGAAGATCGATCCGGGCGGCATGGTGTTCGAATGCCCCGAAGCGACGCTCGTGGTGGCCAACGAGATGGCAAGCCACCTGTTCGTCTGGCGCGACGATTTGCGCGACCGCGATGCCTGCATCCGGGTCAGAGACGCCGTCGGGCGCGAGATCTATCGTGCCGCGGTGTGGTCGGAGAATGCGGACAAGGTCGGTTGGGATCAGGCGTGAGCGCCGCGGTGCTGTATCGCGACTCTGCATCAGTAGCGCCCGAAACGGATGTCCGTTCGTTGCCCGGCCGGCGCCTCCTCCGATCGGAGGATGCCGCATAGTGCGGTTGTGGTATGCTTGGTGATATTGATCACATAGGCCATTTATAGCCATGCACGGACCGCGGAAGCTGCCCGATCTCGTCGAAGCCATCTACGATGCCGGACTCGATCCTTCGCTGTGGAACAATGTCGTCACCGGCATTCGTGACTTCGTCGGCGGCCAGGCCTGCGGACTGTTTTCCAAGGATTCCATCAGCAAATTCGGCGTCACGCACTATTATTGCGGGGCTGACCCGCACTACATCCAGCTCTATTCCGCGACGCATTCGAAGTGCGACCCGCTGACAGTCCTGCCGCCGCACGGCCAGATCGTCAGCATTCCGGATCTCGTCAATTTCGATGAATACCGGGGTGGACGCTTTTACCAGGAATGGATGCGGCCGCAGGGTTGCAGCGATGCGGCCAACGTCGTGCTCGAGAATTCGAATGCGAGCTGCCCCGTGATGATGACGGTGCTGTCGGGCCGCCGGATGGTGGATCCGGTGATGAAGCACCGCCTCTCGCTGATCGTGCCGCACGCCAGCCGTGCGTTGCTGATCAACCGTGCCATGACCTCGCAACTGACGTTGGCGACGGCGTTGGCGGAGGTCCTGGACAATCTTGCCTGCGGCATCTTCCTGCTTGATCGCTTCTGCCGGCTGGTGCACGCGAATTCCGCGGGGCACGACTTGCTTGCGGCCGACGATCTGGTTCGGTCCGTTGCCGGGCAACTGGTGACCGGCAGTGCGGAGGCCAATCAGACGCTGCGGGAAGCGTTCGCGACCCGCAATGAAATTGCCCAGCTTGCCGCGAAGGGGCAGGCGTTTTCGCTGCTTTCGCCCTCGGGCGAGCGCTACGTCGCGCACATCCTGCCGCTCTCCTCGGTCCTGCGGCACGGCAGCGAGCGGGTGGTCGATGCCGTCGGTGCGCTGCTCCTGCGCAAGGTATCGCTCGGCGGACAGTCCTACGGCGAATTGATCGCGCGGACTTTCGACCTTACACCGGCCGAGCTGCGCGTCTTCCTGTCGATCGTCGAGGTTGGCGGCGTCCCGGAGACGGCGGTCGCGCTCGGTATCGCAGAAACGACGGCGAAGACGCATCTGCATCGCGTGTTCGCCAAGACGGGCGTTTCGCGTCAGGCCGATCTCGTCAAGCTCGCGGCAGGATTCTCCAATCCGCTGGTCAACTAGGCGGCTCATTGCGCCCTCAGGATTGAACCTTTCCCTCCCTCGCCAGACTCACAGAAGCCGCCGGGCATGAAGAACATGTCGCCATCTCCATGTGTCACCATTGGCTCTTCCGATGCCCCGACTTCCAAAACCGTCCGAGTTGATTGAGACTATCTATGACGCAGGTCTCCACCCGGAGTTGTGGAGCGAGGTCGTTGTCAAGCTCAATGCCTTCATCGGCAGCCAGGCCTGTGGTCTGATTTCGAAGGACCCGGTCAGCAAATCAGGCGCGACGCATTATTATTGCGGGGTCGATCCGCACTACATTCAGCTCTATGCGGAGACCTACTCCCGGTACGACCCGCTTGCTCGGCTTCCGCGCTATGGCGAGGTGCGCAACATCCCCGATCTCGTGGATTTCGACGAATATCGCCGCGGCCGCTTCTACCAGGAATGGCTGCGCCCCCAGGGCTGCGTCGACGTCGCCAACGTGGTGCTGGAGCAGTCGGAGTCGCCGTCTCCGATGCTGATGACCGTGATCCCGGGCAGGGAGATGCTCGACACCGAGCAACGGGCGCGGATGCAGTTCCTGGCTCCGCATGCGAGCCGGGCGTTGCTGATCAACCGGGCAATCGAGCGGAAGCAGCAGCGCGCGATCGCGCTCGCCGACGTCGTGGACCAACTGAATGCCGGTGTCATCCTGCTCGATTCGACCTGTCATATCGTCCACAGCAATCCGGCCGCGGCGACGATCCTGGCCGTCGACGATGTCCTGCGGTCTGTCTCGGGCCGGCTGGTGGCAAGATCCTCCGCTGCTAATTCGGCCCTGCGCGATATTTTCCGTGACACAAGCGAGGTCGCGTTGGCGGCATCTTCGGGACGGAAAATTCCGCTGATGTCGCATGACGGTTCTTACTACGTCGCGCAAATCATCGCGCTGCCATCACTGCTGCGCGAGGGTAGGGCCGAGCGCAGTTCGGCCGTCGGAGCCTTGGTCATCTGGAAAGCGGAGCTCGACGGCCGCTCGTGTGCCGGTCTCATTGACCGGACCTTCGAACTCACGCCTGCGGAACTGAGGGTCTTGCAGTCGATCGTCGATGTCGGCGGCGTGCCGGAGACGGCGGTTGCGCTCGGTATCGCGGAGACGACGGTGAAGACGCATCTGCATCGCGTGTTCGCCAAGACCGGCGTTTCTCGTCAGGCCGATCTCGTCAAGCTCGCAGCTGGATTCTCCAATCCGCTCGTGCACTGAGACGCCTTCAAAAACACACGCGAGTCGCTGCAGCTCGCAATAGGTTCAATCAGAAGCATCATTAGAAAGTTATCGCACGTCGTTCGATCGAATGACGCGATTTTCCACGCGCTATTCTACTGAACATCACACGGTCTGTTGTTCGACGCGTCAGGCATTTGTGTGAAGCAACTCACTGTAGGCGGAAGTGGATCCCGTCAATCTCTCGAACAGGTTGAGAGGAGATTGTCATGCGAACGACGTCACCGGTTCTGACAGGCAGGTTCCGCGATATCGTCGCCCGCATAGGCGCGATACTCCGCGCGCAGCGGGAAATCGACGCGCAGCGCGTGTTGCAACGCTATCGCCACCTGCTGGACCAGCCGCACGAAGCGCCGTGTTTGAATGAAATCATTCCCGTCTCCCGCGAAGAGGATACTTTTGAAAATGCCAACGGAGTTGATCCGCGCGAGCGCACGACCGGCCATCCCAAATTCGAGCGTGCGTAACGTCAGCATCGTCGCCATTGCGCTGACCGCGGCGCTCGTTGCTCTCCAACTGGTCGGCCTCGCGATGCTGGAGCGATCGCACGCTTACGCGCATCCGTCGGTTCCACTCGTGCCGGTCGTTTGCACCGAGAGCGCCGATATCCCTGTCTCGCAAATTCCCTACGACTGACCGGAGGGCGAATTGTGCCTGATGTCACGACTCTGATGCTGCTCAGCGTTGCCGTGTTCGCCGGTGCCTTCGTCTCCGGGCTCTCAGGTTTTGCCTTCTCGGCTGTGGCCGGCGCTATTTTGCTCCGAGTATTTCAGCCGCTTGAAGCCGTGCCGCTGATGATGGCGTGCAGCATCGGCGTGCAGGCGACCAATCTGTGGGCGCTTCGGCGCAATATCCGCTGGGAAGGCAGTCTGCTGCTGATCGTCGGTGGCTTGATCGGCGTTCCCATCGCGGTATCGCTGCTCCAGAGCACAGATACGCATCTGCTCCGGCGCGGCTTCGGCATTATCGTTGCACTCTATGCGGCCTACATGCTGCTGCGGCCGACGCTGGTGACGGCCGGCGAGGCGGTCGGGCGGCACTGGGTCGCGTTGATCGGGTTCGGGGGAGGGCTGGTCGGCGGGCTGACCGCGATGCCCGGCGCCATCCCGACGATCTGGTGCGACATGCGCGGCATGCCCAAGAGCGAGCAGCGCGGCCTGGTGCAGCCGTTCATCGCCGCGATGCAGCTGTTCGCGATCGCGCTGCTGGTCGGACATCAGGACCTGTCGTCGAAAGTCTTCGTCGATCTCGCGGTCAGCCTGCCGGCGCTGTTCGCAGGCTCCGCGCTCGGCGTGATCGCCTTTCACCGAGTCAACGAGACGGTCTTTCGGAAGACCGTGCTCGTTCTGTTGTTGCTGTCGGGGATTTCCCTGATCTAGTGCCCGGCGCCCTGAACCGGTGCCGCGCTGATGTCGCTGCCGTGATGGACCAGCGGCTTCATGCCGGTAACGGTCCGCAGCAGCACATAGAACACCGGCGTCAGGAACAGGCCGAACACGGTGACGCCGATCATGCCGGAGAACACGGCAACGCCCATGGCGCGCCGCATCTCCGAGCCGGCACCGGTCGAGAGCACCAGCGGCAGCACGCCCATGATGAACGCCATCGAGGTCATCAGGATTGGACGAAGCCGTAAGCGGCTCGCCTCGATCGCAGCCCGGATCGGCGTGCGTCCCGCAAATTCGAGCTCGCGCGCGAATTCGACGATCAGGATCGCGTTCTTGGCCGAGAGGCCCACCAGCACGATCAAGCCGATCTGGGTGAAGACGTTGTTGTCGCCCTTGGAGATCCAGACGCCGAACATCGCAGCCAGCAGGCCCATCGGCACGATCATGATGATCGAGAGCGGCAGGGTCAGGCTCTCATAGAGCGCGGCCAGCACCAAGAACACCAGGAGGATCGCCAGCGGGAACACCCACAGTCCGGAATTGCCGGCGATGAACTCCTGATAGGTCAAGTCGGTCCATTCGAAGGCAAAGCCGGGCGGTAGCGTTTCCGCCGCGATCCGCGTCGCGACCTCCTGCGCCTGACCGGAGGAGAAGCCGGGCGCAGCCGCCGCGTTGATGTCGGAGGACAGGAAGCCGTTGTAGCGGATCGCGCGCTCGGGACCTGCGCTCTGGCGAACGCTCAACAGCGCCGAGAGCGGCACCATGTCGCCCGAGGCCGAGCGCACCTTCAACTGCCGGATGTCGTCGGCGCGGGCGCGGAACGGCGCGTCGGCCTGCACCCGGACCGAATAGGTGCGGCCAAACTTGTTGAAGTCGTTGACGTAGTAGGAGCCCAGGTAGATCTGCAGCGTGTTGAACACCTCCGTCACGGGCACGCCCAATTGGAGCGCCTTGGTGCGGTCGATGTCGGCGAACAGCTGGGGCACGTTGACCTGGAAGCTCGAGAACACGCCGGCGATCTCCGGCGCCTTCTGCATCGCCGCCATGAACGCCTTGGTCGCCTCGTTCAGCGCCTCATAGCCGAGACCGGCACGGTCCTCGATCTGCAGCTTGAAGCCGCCGATGGTGCCGAGGCCGTTGACCGGCGGCGGCGGGAACATGGCGATGAAGGCTTCCTGGATGCCGGCATATTTCTTGTTCAGCTCGGCCGCGAGCGCGGGGCCGCTGAGCGAAGGATCCTTGCGCTCGTCGAACGGCTTGAGCGTGGAGAACACGATGCCAGCATTGGAGGAGTTGGTGAAGCCGGCGATGGACAGGCCCGGAAAGGCGACCGAACTCTCGACACCGGGCTGGGTCAGCGCGATGTCGCTCATCTTGCGGATCACCTCTTCAGTGCGATCGAGCGCTGCACCGTCAGGCAGCCGCGAGAAGCCGACCAGATATTGCTTGTCCTGGCCCGGCACGAAGCCACTCGGCACCTGCTGGAACAGGAGCGCGGTCACGCCGACCAACACCACATAGAGCCCCATCACCGCAGCCTTGCCCGAGATCACCTTGGTGACGGTGCCGCTGTAATTCTCTGACGAGCGTGTGAACACCTTGTTGAATCCGCGGAAGAACCAGCCGAGGCCCTTTTCCATGATGATCGTCAGCCGGTCCTTAGGCTCATTGTGTCCCTTGAGCAGCAGCGCCGACAGGGCCGGCGACAGCGTCAGCGAATTGATGGCGGAGATCACGGTCGAGATCGCGATCGTCAGCGCGAACTGCTTGTAGAACTGCCCGGTGAGACCGGAGATGAAGGCGAGGGGCACGAAGACCGCGATCAGCACCATCGCGATCGCGATGATCGGGCCGGAAACCTCACGCATCGCCTGATAGGTCGCATCGCGCGGCGACAGCCCGCCCTCGATATTGCGCTCGACGTTCTCGACCACGACGATGGCGTCGTCGACCACGATACCGATCGCGAGCACGAGCCCGAACAGGCTGAGCGCGTTGATCGAGAAGCCGAACACGTGCATCACCGCGAACGTGCCGACGATCGATACCGGCACCGCAAGCAGGGGAATGATCGAAGCGCGCCAGGTCTGCAGGAACAGGATCACCACCAGCACCACCAGCGCGATCGCCTCCAGCAGCGTGTGGATGACGGCCTCGATCGAGGAGCGCACGAACTGGGTGGGATCGTAGACGATCTGGTAGGATACGCCTTCCGGCATGTTCTTCTTGATCTCGGCCATGGTGGCACGGACGTGATCGGAGATCTCCAGCGCATTGGAGCCGGGCGCCTGGAAGATCGGGATCGCCACCGCCTGCTTGTTGTCGAGCAGCGAGCGCAGGCCGTATTCGGACGCGCCGAGCTCGATGCGGGCGACGTCGCGCAAGCGCACGACTTCGCCACGCGTACCGGTCTTGACCACGATGTCGCCGAATTGCTCTTCGTTCGCGAGCCGCCCTTCCGCATTGACGGACAGCTGCAGGTCGATGCCCTTGACGTTCGGGGAGGAGCCGACCACGCCGGCAGCGGCCTCGACGTTCTGCGCCTGGATTGCCTTGACGATGTCGCTCGCAGTCAGTCCGTGTTCGGCGGCCTTCTGCGGATCGACCCAGACCCGCATCGAATAGTCGCCGGCGCCATAGAGCTGGACATCGCCGACGCCGTCGATCCGTGCAAGGCGGTCCTTGACGTTGAGCACGGCGTAATTGCGCAAATAGGTCATGTCGTAGCGCCCGTTGGGCGACAACAGATGCACGACCATGGTGAGGTCGGGCGACGACTTCTTGGTGATGATGCCGAGCTGGCGCACCACAGCGGGCAGGCGCGGCTCGGCCTGCTGCACGCGGTTCTGCACCAGCTGCGTCGCCTTATCGGGGTCGGTGCCGAGCCGGAACGTCACCGTCAGCGTCATCGCGCCGTCGGTGGTGGCCTGGCTCGACATGTAGAGCATGCCTTCGACGCCGTTGATCTGCTCCTCGATGGGAGTCGCCACCGTCTCGGCGATCACCTTGGGATTGGCGCCGGGATAGGTCGCGCGCACGAGGACGGAGGGCGGCACGACGTCGGGATATTCCGAGATCGGCATCGCGAACAGCGAGATCAGGCCGGCGAGGAAGATCAGGACCGACAAGACGCCGGCAAAAATCGGACGATCAATGAAGAACTTCGAGAGATTCATGGCTTTGCCCCTGCGCGAGAGACAGCTCTCCCGTCATTCCCGGGCGCGGGCAAAGCCCGCAAACCTGGAAATCCAGAAGTGATGTCTTGGTAGTTCAACCAATTCGACAATCCGGCTCGCGCTGCCCGCGCGTTCCGGCATGGCGGAGACGCTAACGCTGCACGACGTCCTGATTACTGTGGTTGGAGGCCTGCTGCGGCCCGCGCGCGCCCATTGCCGCGATCTCCGTCTTAAGCAGGGCGCCCGGGCGCACGCGCTGGAGGCCGTTAACGACGATGCGGTCGCCGGACTTCAGGCCCGCGGTGACGATGCGCAAGCCATCGACCGCGCCCCCGAGCGTGATCGGCCGATAGACCGCGCGGCTGTCGTCGCCGACCGCCATCACGAACTTCTTGTCCTGGTCGGTGCCGATCGCGCGCTCGTCGATCATGACCAGCGCCTGCTGCTTTGGCTGGCCCATGCGCACGCGGGCGAACTGACCGGGGATGAGACGCCCGTCCTCGTTTCTGAACACCGCGCGGACACGGATGGTGCCGCTCTGGCCGTTGACCTGGTTGTCGATGAGCTGGATGTGGCCCTTGGCCGAGAGGCCGCCTGAGGTCGTCATCTCCACCGGGATCTGGTCGAGATTGCCGCGCTTGCCGGTGCTATCTGCGATCGAGTTCAGCGCCCGCAGCACCACCTCCTCATCCGCATCGAACGACGCGTAGATCGGATTGACCGAGACCAGCGAGGTCAGCACGGGGGAGGCGGTGCCGGCGGCGACGAGATTGCCGACGGTGATCTCGATCTTGCCGACGCGGCCGTCCACGGGCGCGCGCACCTCGGTGTAGTCGAGATTGAGCTTTGCGGTCTGGAGCGTCGCCTCGGCCGCCTTCACGTTGGCGATGGCCTCGCGGTAGGCATTGTCGCGCTGGTCGTAGTCGCGCCGCGTCACCACGGCGTTGCCGACCAGCTGCGCGCCGCGCTCGAGCTCGCTCTGCGTGAACACCACGCGCGCTTTCGCCGCTTCGACCTGGGCGGCGGCCTTGTCGACCTCGGCCGCGTAAGGCGCCGGATCGATCTTGAACAGAACGTCACCGGCCTTCACCAGCGCGCCTTCGGTGAAGTTGGCCGACAGGATCGCGCCAGCCACGCGCGGGCGAAGCTCGACGCGTTGGATCGCCTCGAGCCGGCCGGAGAAATCGTCCCACAGCACCGTCTGCTTTGGTTCGATCAGCGCGACAGTGACAGGGACGGCTTGCTCGGCCGCGGCGGTCGCGGTCGCCTGCGCGGCACGAAAGTAATGGCCGGTCGCGATCGAGCCGGCTACGACGAGAGCGCCCACGATGGCGACACCGCCGAGAAGGCGGCGGACACGGCCAGGGCGAGAGGTATTTTGGGAGGGGGGCATTTGCGCGCTCCAGATATGTAGTGTTCACTACAGATGTGGAGCTGGATACCGCAGCGCAAGATACTTATGTACCGTTCACTAAGAAAATTGTAGCCGCTTACCGCAAGAGTTGGCAAGCGGAAGAGAAAATAAAGCGAGAACAAATAGATAGGATCAGGCGTTAGGTCAGGGACGACGCCGATTTCGAGGAGAACAGGCACATGGGCATGGGACGCCCCCGCGAATTCGACGCCGAAACGGCGTTGGATCAGGCGATGGAAGTGTTTTGGCGCCATGGCTATGAGGGTGCCACGATCGCTCAGTTGACCGAGGCTATGGGCATCAATCCGCCCAGCCTCTATGCCTGTTTCGGCAACAAGGAAGGGCTGCTGAAGGCCGCGCTCGACCGCTATACAAAACTGCGCAACGTCTGGATGGACGAGGTGGTGGCCGCGCCCACAGCCCGCGACGTCGCCGAACGGATGCTGATGGGCATCGCCGACAAGCAGACCGATCCGGCCAACCCGCCCGGCTGCCTGCTCGTGCAGGGCGGCATTGCGTGCGGCACCGGATCAGAGAGCGTCCCCTTCGAGCTCGCCGCCCGCCGCGCGGAGAACGAGGACCAGCTTCGCGACCGTTTCATCCGCGCCAAGGCCGAAGGCGATCTCAAGCCGACCTCGGATCCCGCGGCACTCGCGCGCTACGTCTCGGCCGTCTCGGTCGGCATGGGCGTGATGGCGTCCTCAGGCTCCGATCGCGAGGCATTGCAGCAGGTCGCGAGCGTGGCCGTGCAGGCGGTCGAGGCACAGTCGGCCGACAGAACTTAATCGCCCTCGATCAGCTCGCCATTACTTTGCAGCCAACAACGGCGGCGGGACGAAGCCGCCGAACTCGCGTTCGATCAGTCCGGCGAGCGCAATCGTCGTGCGATCCTCGAGATAAGGCCCGATGATCTGGACGCCGATTGGCAGGCCCGATGGCGTGCGCTCGATCGGAACGGCCGTTGCAGGCAGTCCGCAGGTCGAAGCGGGGTCTGCCCAGATGAAGCACGCATCGGCATAGGGATAGAGCTGTCCATCGATATCGAGTTGCCGCGCGTCGAACGGCTCGGACTGGTCCTGTGGAAAGGCCGGCACGGCGGCGGCCGGGTAGATCACTGCGTCGAAATCGCGGAACAGCTCCTGCCACCGTTGTTGCAGCCGCAAGCGCGTCGCATCGGTCGCGAGCCATTCGCGATGGATCATGCCCCAGCCGCGCGCGCGCGCGGCCTGCAGGCTGCGGTCGTCGGGCGAGAGTGCCGCGGCAACGCCTTGCGCCTCTGCGAAGGCGGCCGGTGTCAGGCGTGGACTTCGCGCCGCGTTCAACAGCTTCATGTAGAGCCGCGCGGATTCGGCGAGATCGGGCAGTGACGCACTCGAGCGCGCGACCCGTGCGCCTGATCGTTCGAGCCGTTCCGACAGCCGCCCGATGGCGGAACGCACGGCATCGCCCGTTGGCATCAACGGATGCGTATCGATCACGAGGATCCTGAAATCCCTGAGCTGGTCGTGTCGCGGGGCCGGCAGCGCAAGACGATAGCCGATCCCGTCGCGCGTCTCATCCGGCCCCGCGATCACGTCGAGCGCGAGTGCGAGATCCGAGGCGGTGCGCGTCATCGGCCCGACGACAGCCAGATCGCCCTGGCCAGGCACGGGCGGCGCCGGCGGCAGGTTGTATCCGCGCAGCGGGACCAGGCCGTGGCTCGGCTTGTGTCCGAACACACCGCAGAAATGTGCGGGCACCCGGATCGAGCCCCCGATATCCGAGCCGATCGAGAGCGGACCGAATCCCGCAGCCAGCGCCGCGCCCGATCCGCCTGAAGAGCCGCCGGGCGATCGGCCGAGATCCCACGGATTGTTCGTCGTCCCGTAGATCTCGTTGTAGCTCTGGAAATCCCGCAGACCGATCGGGATATTGGTCTTGCCGATGATGACAGCACCCGCCGCCTTCAACCGCGAGACGACAAGGGCGTCCTCCGCCGGTTGGAAATCTTTGAAATGCGGAAAGCCCCATGTCGTCGGCAGGCCGGCGACGTTGAACGGTTCTTTCAACGTCACGGGGATGCCGAGCAATGGCTGCCGCTCGCCGCGGCCAAGCGCGGCATCGGCGGCGCGCGCGGCGTCTCGTGCGTGATCGAAATCGCGAACGATGACGGCATTGATCCGCCCGTCCAGCGCCTCGATGCGCGCGATCGTATGCTCGATCAACTCCGACGCAGAAATGTTGCGCGCGTGTAGGGCGCTCAGCAATGTGCTGATCGAACCATAGTCCCGGTCAGCGGCGGTCGATCCGGGCGGCATCACGATCTCCATTGTCTTGCATCGCCGCGTCGATGTCGCTCGGCTGCAAATCGATCCGAGTATCGAGCATGCAATTTGGCAGATGGGATGAGGAGGCCGCGCAACGGGAACCAGATCTGTCCGCCGGTCGGGGGCCGAAGGCGGCGCCCGGCCATCAGATCGCGGGATACGCACTTCTTGCCCCGCTCTATGCGCGATCGATGGGCTCTGTACGCGCTGCTACTCACGTGGCATTGGGGGCGGTGAAGCCTGGATACTGACGAGCATGTTCGCCCTGACATTCCTTGGGACCTCCGCCAGCGTTCCGTCGGCGGAGCGCAACCATCCGGCTCTCCTGGTGGGGGCGGCGGGCAAGCGCGTCCTCATCGATTGCGGCGAGGGTACGCAGCGCCAGTTGCTGCGCAGCGGCGCGGGCTTTCGACGGCTTGACCGCATCCTGCTGACGCATGCCCATCTCGATCACGTGCTCGGCATCCCCGGTCTCTTCTCGACGCTGGGGTTGCGCCAGCAATCGGACGTGATGACCGTCCATGGAGGGCAGGGCACGCTCGACATCGTCACCCGCATGCTTGCCGGCCTGTGGGGCGCGGGCAGGGCGCCGATCCCCGTGGAGTTCGCACCGCTAGCCGAAGGACAGGTTATCGACGCCGGCGACTTCACCATCGACTGCTTTCCGGTTCGCCACCGCGACACCGACAGCTTTGGTTTTTGCTTCCAGAGTCCCGCACGTCGCCATCTTGAGCGGGAGCGCCTCGCCGAACTCGGTGTTCCCGATGGGCCGCTACGTGGAGAACTGGCCGCGGGACGACCAGTCGTGATCGCCGGCCGTACGATCGATTCGGAAGACGTTCTGGGGCCGCCGAGCGGCGGCAGGAAGCTCGTGGTCATCGGCGACACCGAAACTACCGACGGGCTGTCCGAACATGTCGCCAACGCCGATCTGCTGGTGATCGAGGCGACCTTCCTCGATCGAGACGCCGCGACCGCACGGGATTATGGCCATCTCACCGCACGCGAGGCGGCTTCATTTGCCGCTGCGAACAATGTCGGGCAACTCGTTTGCGCTCTATTTGAGCGGCCGCTAAATCACGATGCGATCGAAGTCGGCGGCGATCCGCGTGTTCGGAAAAATCATGGTCGCTTCGGCCAAAATCTCTTCGTCCCGATAACGCCCCGACATGTGATTCAGCACCTCTGACGATCTGATTGTGAGCTGCCTATCTGGAGTGGCTGGGGAACTAGGATTCGAACCTAGACAAACAGAGTCAGAGTCTGTTGTGCTACCGTTACACCATTCCCCAACGGAATAGACGAACAAATTCAATGACTTGTTGATTTGTCCGGCTGCGGCCGATGGCGCTTATCGCGCAAATCACGGCTCAGGCGTGGAGGGTTTCTACCCGCTCGGCTGTGGGCTGGCAAGCGCTGCGAGGCAGGGTGTTTTGCGGTCCACTTGGGGCGTGCGGGCCGTGGGATCGCGGACTCCGGCGGCGCGCCCCGGCGGCGCGCGACCGTTTGCCTCATCCGAAATCACGCTTCCTGGTCGGATCGTCAGGCGCCGCATCGTCCTTCGGACACACACACCAAGGAGATCCGTGATGCCCTATGTCGATGGTTTCGTGCTGGCCGTGCCGAAGGACAAGATCGAGGCTTACAAGGCGCTGGCGAAAACGGCCTGCGCGATCTGGATGGAGCACGGTGCGCTCGATTACGTCGAATGCATCGGCGACGACGTGCCCTATGGCGAGCTCACCTCGTTTCCGCGTGCCGTGATGGCGAAGGAGAACGAGATCGTGGTGTTTTCCTGGATCGTCTATCGCGACCGGGAGACTCGCGACGCCGTCAACAAGAAGGTGATGGCGGACCGGCGGCTGAAGTTGGACGGCATGCCGTTCGACGGCAAACGCATGATCTATGGCGGCTTCACGACGCTGCTGAGGGCGAGCGACCCCGTGTGGTGAGGGCGCTGACCAGGCCCACACGTCGCTGCTTGTCAATGCAGCCTCGTGGCAAGCCGTCACTTGCCGATATAGCCTTTACGTCAAGGCCGGCCATCTCGTGCACGACCTCAACATCGGCGGCAGTCATCAGATCGTCCGCTCGGAGCGCAAGATGCCGTCGGCCGCGACCGAGGCAGCCCGGTGTCGCATTGCGTGACGCCGTTCGAATTCGAAGGACGGCTCTCGCGCGTCACCGTCACCATGCACGACGACCAGAAGCTCGACGGCGACGCCGTCGGCAACGCGCAGATGGCGCGGCAGTGAACGCGCGAAAGAGCTACTTGATCTTGTCGTAGGCCGCCGCGAAATCGCCGAGCGGCATCGGGATCGCGATCGTTTCCTTGGCCATGTTCTGGAAGGAGACCTTGAGCTGTTTGCCCGACCGCAAGGTCGCAAGCAGGTCCGGTGCGATCGGCGTCGAGGCGTAGCAGCCGCGGTTCTCGCAGGTCTGGATTGGGAGATCGACCGTCTTGCCGTCGTCGACCTGGAGCTTGGCGCCGATGGGAAGGTTGAGGCCGAGCGGCAATTGCAGCAGCGCCACCGGTGTGCGGGTGTCGGGCGCGATGCGGATGTTGATCAGGACGATGGTCTGGCCGGTCTTGGTCAGGACCGCGTTCTGCTCCATCGCGCATTCGAGCGGTGCGTCGCGGCTGACGCTGGTGCAGCGCACGACCCAGCCGGGCTGCTGCGCCGGAGCGCCGTCAGCCTGCGGTTGCGCCGGAGCCGGTGCGGGCTGTGCCGCCGGGGCAGAGGGAGCCGCGTTCTTCTTGGCGCCTTGCTGGGCATGCGCGGCACCCGCCGACAACAGGACAGCGGCGATAAGGGCGACAAGTCTGGATTGCATGGGCATGGCAAAACCGCGTTGACGTGAAGCGAGGGCCTCGCTGTAACGTCGTGAGGCGCGCGGTGCAAGCTGCTACTACTCGGCAGCTTCCTTAACGGTGCCGTGCTCGACCGTCTCGTCGCCTTCGCCGTCACCCTTACGGCCCCAGCCCGAGAACCAGTTGTTGAGCTCGTCGAGATAGAGATAGACGACCGGGGTGGTGAACAGCGTCAGCGCCTGGCTGACGATCAGACCGCCGACCATGGCGTAGCCGAGCGGCTGGCGAATCTCGGCGCCGGTGCCGTGGCCGAGCATCAGCGGCACGCCGCCGAGCAGGGCAGCCATCGTTGTCATCATGATCGGACGGAAGCGCAACAGCGCCGCCTGCCGGATCGATTCGGCCGGCGTCTTGTGCTCGTCGCGCTCTGCGGCGATGGCGAAGTCCACCATCATGATGCCGTTCTTCTTCACGATGCCGATCAGCAGAATGACTCCGATCAGAGCAATGAGGCTGAACTCGAAACCGGCCGCCATCAGGATCGCGAGCGCGCCGACGCCGGCCGAGGGCAGGGTCGACAGAATCGTGATCGGATGGATGTAGCTCTCGTAGAGGATGCCGAGGATCAGATAGACCACGACCAGCGCGGCGAGGATGAGGAGCGGCACGGTGCCCAGCGACTGCTGGAACGCCTGTGCCGTGCCCTGGAAGCTCGAATTGAGCGTCGGCGGCGCGCCGAGATCGGCCATCGCCTTCTGCACGGCCTCCGTGGCCTGACCGAGCGCGACGCCCTGGGCGAGGTTGAAGCTGATCGTGATCGCCGGGAACTGGCCCTGGTGGCTGATCGAGAGCGGGCGGACCGGATCGGTGCTCCAGGTCGCAAATGTCGACAGCGGCACCTGGTCACCGGTCAGCGGAGATTTCAGGTAGAGCTTGTTCAGGCTCTCGAGGCTGCCCTGCATCTCCGGCAGGATCTCGAGGATCACCTTGTAGGTGTTGAGCTGGGTAAAATACTGCGTGACCTGACGCTGTCCGAAGGCATCGTACAGCGTGTCGTCGATCAGCTGCGGCTGGATTCCGTAACGCGCTGCGGTATCACGATTGATCTTGAGCTGAACCGTGGTGCCCTGGGTTTGCTGGTCTGTCGCGACGTCGCGCAGTTGCGGCAAGGTCTGCATCTTGGCGAGGATCTTCGGCGCCCAGTCGTTGAGCTCGGTGAGATCGGCGTCCTGTAGAGTGAACTCGAACTGCGTACGCGTCGGGCGGCCGCCGAGCCGAACGTCCTGAGCCGCCTGCATGTAAAGGCGGGCGCCGGACACCTTCTCGAGCTTGGGACGCAGCCGGGCGATGATCTGCTGCGCGGAGGCTTCGCGTTCGTTGCGCGGCTTCAGCGTGATGAACATGTTGCCGTTGTTGCCGGCGCGGCCGCTGCCGCCGATGTTCATCGCGATGGATGCGATGTCGGGATCGTCCATCACGATCTTGCCGAGCTCGACCTGGCGGCGCTGCATCTCCGCGAACGAGATGTCCTGGGAGGCTTCCGAGGTCGCGGTGATCAGGCCGACGTCCTGTTGCGGGAAGAACCCTTTCGGGATCAGCACGAACAGATAGACCGACAGGGCGAGAGTCGCGAAGAAGATCGTGAGCGTGGTGCGGCGCCAGGCCAGGGCATGGTCGAGCACCCATTCGTAGCCGCGCAACATCGCATCGAAGCCGCGCTCGCTCCACTGGTAGAATTTGCCGTGGGTGACCTCGCCATGGGCGCGTAGGAAGCGTGAGGCCATCATCGGCGTCAGGGTCAACGACACGAACATCGAGACGAAGATCGTCATCGCCAGCACGACGGCGAATTCGCGGAACAGGCGCCCGATGATCCCGCCCATCAGCAGCAGCGGAATCAGCACCGCGACCAGCGAGATGCTGATCGACACGATGGTGAAGCCGATTTCCTTCGAGCCCTTGAAGGCCGCCGCCATCGGCGATTCGCCTTCCTCGATGTAGCGCGTGATGTTCTCCAGCATCACGATGGCGTCGTCGACGACGAATCCGACCGCGATGGTGAGCGCCATCAGCGACAGATTGTCGAGCGAATAGCCGAACACCCACATCAGCGCGCAGGCGCCCAGCAGCGCCAGCGGCACCGTGATGGTGGGAATGACGGTCGCCCAGAAGCTGCGCAGGAAGATGAAGATGACCATGACCACCAGCGCAATGGTCAGCAGCAGCGTGAACTGGACGTCTTCGACCGCGGCGCGGATTGTGGTGGTGCGGTCGCTGATGACCTCGATCTTGATCGCGGGCGGGATCGCTGCGACGAGGCGAGGCAATGTCGCCTTGATCCGGTCGACGGTCTCGATGACGTTGGCGCCGGGCTGCTTGAACACCACCAGGAACACGCCGCGTTTGCCGTTGGCCCAGGCCGCCTGCTTGGCGTCCTCGGGGCCGCTGACCGCCTGGCCGATGTCGCGGATCCGCAACGGACCGCCGTTGCGATAGGCGATGATGACGTCGTTCCAGTCCTTGGACTGGGTCAGCTGGTCGTTGGCGTAGATCGTGTAGGCGCGTTTGTCGCCGTCGATGTTGCCCTTCGGACTGTCGACCGTGGTGATCGCGATCTGGCTGCGCACGTCCTCCATCGACAGGCCCTTGGCGACGAGTTTCGCCGGGTCGATCTGGATGCGGATAGACGGCTTCTGCTGGCCGCCGATGAAGACCTGCGCCACGCCGGAAAGCTGGCTGATCTGCTGGGCGAGCTGGGCATCGACCGCGTCGCTGACGCTGGTCAGCGGCATTGTCTCGGAGGTTGCCGACAACAGCAGGATCGGCGCGTCGGCCGGGTTGACCTTGCGGTAGGTCGGCGGCGAGGGCAGGTTCTTCGGCAGCTGACCGCTCGCGGCGTTGATGGCGCCCTGCACGTCGTTGGCGGCGCCGTCGATGCTGCGGTTGAGGTCGAACTGGATGGTGATCGACGCGGTGCCCAGATAGCTCGTCGAGGTCATCTGGGCGATGCCGGGAATCTGGGCGAATTGCCGTTCGAGCGGCTGGGCCACCGACGAGGCCATGGTCTCCGGGCTGCCGCCCGGCAGATTGGCGGTGATCTGGATGGTCGGGAAGTCCACCTGCGGCAGGGGCGCGACGGGCAGCAGGGGATAGGCGACGAGACCGACGAAGAGAATGCCGGCCATCAGCAGCGAGGTGCCGATGGGATAACGGATGAAAGGTGCCGAAATCCCGCCCGCGTTCATTCCCGTCGAACCTTGTTCTGGGCCGGATCCGTACTCGCCACGGCCGTGGAGACGAGGCTTCCGGGCTGGACTTTGAATTGGCCGCCGGTGATCACCTGCTGTCCGGGCGTGAGCCCTTCGTCGACGACCGAACGTCCGTCGATGGCGTAGCTGACCTTGATCTTGTGCACCTCAGCCTTGTTGTCCTGATTGACAGTATAAGCGTAGAGGCCGTTGGTGGAGTGCTGGACCGCGTCATCCGGGACAACGGTCGCATCCTTCAGGGTGCGCACCAGCAGGCGCGTCGACACCGATTGACCGGGCCAAAGCGCGTGGTCCTTGTTCTCGAACACCGCCTTGAGTCGGATCGTGCCGCTGCTCGTGTCGACCTGGTTGTTGATGACCGCGAGCTTGCCCTCGGCCAGCGTCTTCTTGCCGTCGGTGGTGAAGGCGATCACCCTGAGCGCGCCAGTTTTCTGGCCCTCGCTGATATAGGGCAACTGATCTTCCGGCGCGGTGAAGATCACCGAGATCGGCTCGACCTGCGAGATCGTGACGATGCCGGTCTGCGTCGAGGAATTGACGATGTTGCCGACGTCGACCTGGCGCAGGCCCGCGACGCCGGTGATCGGCGCCTTGACCTGGGTGTAGTCGAGCTGCGTCTGCGCGTTGGAGATCGAAGCTTCGTCGGCGGCGATCTGCGCGGTGAGCTGGGCGACCGTGGAGCGCTGGGTGTCGACCCGCTGTGCGGTGGCGAATTCGCCGAGTTTCATGGCGCGCTGGAGCTCGAGATTGGCGTTGGCCAGATTTGCCTCGTCCTGGGCCTTCTTGGCCTTGGCCTGGTCGAGCGTGGCCTGATAGGGGCGGGGATCGATCGAGGCGAGGAGTTCGCCCTCCTTGACGATCTGGCCTTCGGTGAAGGCGATCTTGTCGATCTGGCCGTCCACCCTGGTCCGGACTTGGACGGTGTTGAAGCCCGCAACCGTGCCGAGACCGGTCAGGTAAACCGGAAAGTCCACCTTCTGGACCGGCGAAACGCTCACGGGGACGGCGGGCGGGCGCTGCGGCCCCTTCTGTGCGGTCTGGGCTTTTCCGGCGTCGGGCGAGCCGAATTTCTGCCAACCATAGTAACCCGCGGAGGCCACGGCCGCGACGATCAGAATCCAGAGGATCGGCCGGGACTTTTTCATTTCGTCTCGTGTCGGCTGGTATGCCCTGAGTTACGAATTTTGGGGCAATCATAGGGTTCCAGCGCGCTTGTATAATACACGCCAAGTTCCAGTGTAAACAGCACTAACGGCTGAGAATCCTAAACAATTGGAAAGCTTTGCACTGCTTAGGCAGCTCCGTGTCACTACGGTGTGCAGTGCTGCATTCCCCCGCGACGAACGATCCGCGAGTAAATCTTGTGCAATGCTCGGAAGCGGTGTGCGCGGGATAGGGATGCGCTGCGCGGGGCGGCTCGCAAGAACGGTTCTAAGTCGCGCGGAGGCCGTTTCGGTTGTCAGGCAAACCGGCATCAGTCATATCGGCGCGCCACAACGGGAGCGCAGCATGGACGAACTGAACGGCAAGCTGATCGCGTGTCAAATCCTGATCACGGGACTGATCGCACGCGTCGCCAACGAGCAGCGTGATCCCTTGCGCTTTCTCACCGACTTCCGCGACGAGATCAGAGCCGTCGTCGGCGGCGTCAACATTGCCGGCATGGACAACAGCGATCGCGTGCGCGCCGTGGCGCAGAAGACCGTCGACGAATTGTTCTCGCTGATGAAGCCGCCAAGTAGCGATTGACGATGCGCGCGCGACCGCCGATCTCGCGGCATTTTCGTGCGCTCTTTAGAACGAATCCAATCGTGCTTTAGAACGATTTCAAACTGCAGTTTAGAATCGCTTTGATCTGGACTTATTCAAGGGTTCTCGCGGCTTACTCGCATTGACCCGCTATTTTGCGGTCGATACCAACACTCCAATCGCTCGTCGAAGTGAATGGGCGAACAGGAATATGGGGCGTGTTGGTAATGGGGCAGGTGGTCGCACCGAAGTCGTTGCGTTCGGTCGCAGCATTCGATGAGAAGTTGACGAGCGTTTCCGGCAAGAAGGTCTCCGCAGTCGCCGGCCTGATCGCAGCAGCATCGGTGTCGAGCGGTGCCGAGGCGCAGCAGTCGAACCTGCCGCCGGTAACGGTCGATGCGCCGGTCGCGCGTCCGCGCCCGGTGGCTTCGAAGCCGACGGCGGACCAGGTCCGCGCGCGCAATGCGCTTCGCCGCACCGCGCAGCGTCAGCAGGCGGCGCAGCAGACCGCTCCCACCACGCCGTCCGGCGAAGTCGACCGTAATCCGTATTCCGATCCGGCGGCGCCCTACAAGGTTGACCACGTCCAGGCCTCCGGCAAGTTTCCGGAGCCGATGCTGAACACGCCGAAGACCATCACCGTGCTCAGCAAGGAAGTGCTCGAGGACAAGAACGCCACGACGCTGAAGGAGATCGGGCGCTCGACCGCCGGCGTGACGCTGGGATCTGGGGAAGGCGGCAACGCGTTCGGGGATCGCTTCTTCATCCGCGGCTTCGATGCGCGCAACGACGTCTTCATCGACGGTATCCGCGATCCCGCGGTCTCGATCCGCGAGAACTTCTTCACCGAGCAGATTGAGATTCTGCGTGGGCCGGCCTCGTCCTACGCCGGCCGCGGCACCGCCGGCGGTGCCATCAACATCGTTACCAAGCAGGCTGGCGACGTCAATTTCAAGCGAATGGACACCGAGTTCGGCACCGACCGGACCAAGCGGGTCACGCTCGACGTCAACCAGGTCATCGATCCCACGTTCTCGGTGCGCGCCGGCGGCCTGTTCCAGGACGCCAACGTCGCCGGCCGCGATTACGTCACCGACAATCGCTGGGGTTCGTTCATCTCGACCAGGTATACCCCGACCAACGACATCAAGATCACGACGAACTACGTCCACACCGACCTCAGCGGCTATCCTGATTTCGGCGTGCCCTACTACAAGCAGGGCAACGTCCCAGTGACGTCGGCGGGCATTCCGCGTGGCAACTGGTACGGCTTCCTCAACCGCGACTTCCAGACCGCGCGGCAAGATTTCGGCACCGGCACGATCGAGTACAAGGTCAACGAGGCCATCACGCTGAGCAGCAAGGTGCGCGGCGAGCACTCGCTGCTGAATTATATCGGCACGCTGCCGCAGAACCCGGTTACGACGAGCCCCAATCCGCTGCTCTGGACGACGACGGCGAGCGCGCAGAGCCGCTACCAGAACGTGGACGTGTGGGCCAACCAGAACGAGGCCACCTTCAAGCTCGACACCGGCGGGGTCAAGCACACGGCGGTGTTCGGCGTCGAATATTCGAACGAGAATATCTCGATCGACCGTTACACCGGCCTCTCGTCGGAACTGTTCGGCGGCGGCTCGACCAGCAGCGGGGCGGTCACGGGGGTGAACCTTTACTCGCCGCAGTACACCTACATTCCCTTCAGCAACACGCCGTCGCTGGTTGGAAATCCGACGCGCTATGGCGTCAACACCAGCAGCGTCTACGTCATGGACACCGCGAACTGGCAGGACACGATCATCGTCAATGGTGGCGTGCGCTACGATGGCTACAGCCAGAGTTCGTCGACCAACGCGGACCATCTCAAGCAGAACGCCGATCTCGTCAATTACAACGTCGGCCTGGTCTACAAGCCGATGTCGATCGGCAGCCTCTATGCGGCCTATGCGACCTCCGCCAATCCGTTCGGATCGGAGCTTGATGCGACCGCCACCGATTACGGCGGCATTCCTGCCAACACGGCTATCTTGCTCGGGCCGGAGCGCAATAAGGCAGCCGAGCTCGGCACCAAATGGGAGCTAGCTGATCGCCATTTGCTGGTCAGCGCCGCGCTGTTCCAGACCACGAAGGACAATGCGCGCGAAACCGTCAGCGGCCTGCTGACTTCGGGCGCTGCCTACAGGATCCAGGGCATCGATATCGAGGCCGAAGGCAAGATCACCGATCGCTGGAGCATCTTCGGCGGCCTGGTGTTGATGCAATCGAAGGTCACGCAGAGCGGTGTCGCCTCAAATCTCGGCCTGCAGCTTGCCAACGTGGCTCATCAATCGTTCAGCATGCTGACCAAGTACAAGTTCGACGACGGCTGGGAGCTGGGCGGTCAGGCGGTGTACCGTTCGAAGGTGTATGGCGGCACGTTCGCCGCCAACACCGGCAACGAGCTGCCGAGCTACTGGCGCTTCGACGCGTTCGTCGAGAAGAAGATCGACAAGAACTGGACGATGAAGTTCTACGCCCAGAATCTCACCAACAAGCTCTACTACGACACGCTCTATCGCAGCGCGGTTCCCTTCGTCGCGGTCGCGCCGGGGCGGGCGTTCTACCTCATCACGACGGCGAAGTTCTGATCATGTTGACCTGCCTTCCTGGCGTCCTGAGCAAAGATGATGTGGCGGATTTCCGCCGCATCATGGATGCCAGCGAATGGGAGGACGGCCGTTCCACCGCCGGCTCGCAATCGGCCATGGTCAAGCGCAACGAGCAACTGCCGCCCGATAGCGAGATCGCGCGAAAACTCGGCAACCGCATCATCTCGGCGCTGACGTCGAATCCGCGCTTCATCGCGGCGGCGATCCCGCTCCAGATCTTCCCACCGCTGTTCAACCGCTATGCGGCCAGCAGCGGCCACCATTTTGGCCTGCATGTCGATAATGCCATCCGAGGCGACCGCCTGACCGGCCTTCGCATCCGCACAGACCTCTCGGTGACGCTGTTCCTGGCCGAGCCGGAGGAGTACGACGGTGGCGAACTTGTGATCGAGGACAGCTACGGTTCGCACGAAGTCAAGTTGCAAGCCGGGGACTGCGTGCTCTATCCCTCGACCAGCCTCCATCTCGTGACCCCGGTGACCAGGGGAACGCGGGTTGCATCTTTCTTCTGGCTTCAGAGCATGATACGGGACGATCAAGCCCGGAGCATGATCTTTGACCTCGACACCGCGATACAGGCGCTGGTGGAACGGCTCGGGCGTGACGATCCCGAAACGGTCAAATTGACGGGTATCTATCACAACCTCATTCGCTACTGGGCCGAAGTATGAAGATCATGTCCTTCCAAGCAAGCCTTGCCGCAGCTCTGGTGCTGGCGGCCGCCTGGCTTGCATCCCCTGTTTCTGCCCAGACGCAAGCCGCGCCCGCGGCACCGGTTCAATCGACGGCTCAGCCGTCAGCGGTCAGCCCGGCCCCGGTTGTTGCTCCGCCTGCGGCGCCCCAAGCTGCCGTGCCGGCGGCTGCAAAGTCCGATACGGCAGCCGGTATCGCGCCCGCCATGAAGGAATTGTCGCCCTGGGTGATGTTCATGTCGGCGGACATCATCGTGAAGGCGGTGATGATCGGGCTCGCTTTTGCATCGCTGATGACCTGGACGGTGCTGATCGCCAAGTCGATCGAATTGTCGATCGCCGCGACCAAGCTTCGTTCGGCGCTGAAGAGGATCGCAGAGGCGCGCTCGCTCGCGGAAGCGCAGATGGCGCTCGGCGCCAAGGAGGGCATCCTGCCGTCCTTCCTGGCGGCGGCGCTGCGGGAGGCGCGGATGTCGGCCGGCCTCTCCAGCGACAGCGGCATCAAGGAGCGGGCCGCTTCGAGCTTCTCCGAGATCATGCGCGCGGAGGCGCGGCGCATCCGCGTCGGCATGGGCGTGCTCGCGACCATCGGCTCGACCTCGCCCTTCGTCGGCCTGTTCGGCACCGTGTGGGGCATCATGAACAGCTTCATCGGCATCTCGAAGTCGCAGACCACGAACCTCGCCGTCGTCGCGCCCGGCATCGCCGAGGCGCTGCTCGCCACTGCGATCGGCCTGGTCGCCGCCATTCCCGCCGTCATCATCTACAACTACTTCTCGCGCGTGACGAAGAGCTATCTCGAGCTCGTCAGCCGTGCCTCGGGCGCTGCGGGGCGGTTGCTCTCGCGCGATCTCGACCGCAGTCACGGCAGCGTGCATTCGCGCGCGGCGGAGTGAACCATGGGCGTTTCGCTCGCAGACAATGATGACGACGACGATTTCGGCGAAACGCATGAAATCAACGTCACGCCGTTCATCGACGTCATCCTGGTGCTGCTGATCATCTTCATGGTCGCAGCGCCGCTCTCGACGGTCGACCTGCCGATCGATCTGCCGACGTCGAGCGCGACGCCGCAGAAGAAGCCGGACAAGCCGACCTATCTCAGCATCAAGCCCGATTTGACCCTTGCCATCGGGGAGAACCCGGTTCACCGCGCCGAGTTGATCGGCACGCTCGACGGTCTGTCCGACATGAGCAAGGACAAGTACGTCTTCCTGCGCGCCGATCGCTCGGTGCCGTACGGCGAGTTGATGGGCGTCATGGAGCTGTTGCGCTCCGGCGGCTATTCGCGGGTGAAGCTGGTTGCGCTGGAAGGCGCTCCGGGAGCGCCTGCGGCAGGCGCCGCTCAGCCTTAGAGGCCCGCGATGTCGGATGAGTCCAGACCAGCCCGGACGCTTTGGATTTTGGCAGCGCTGGCGGCGCTCGCGCTGCATCTCGGTGGTGCCGCGCTCGCGCTGGCGCACCTGCGGGCCGACGACGGCGACGATGGCCTCGGCGCGGCCGGCGCGGAGTTCGCTGTCGAGATGGCCTCGCCGAAGGCGCCTGACACCGACCTTCCGCCGGGACCGGATAGTGAGGCGATGCAGGAGCAGCAGGCGCTTCCCGAGCAAAAGGCCGAGACCAAGGAAACCGAGCTTCCAAAGGATCAGTCGCAACAGGTCGACGATCCCGATCGGGTCGTCACCGAGAACATCTCGAAGAAGCCGCAGGACGAGGATCCGAAGATTGCGGCGGTCGAAACGCCCGCTGCGGAAGCTTCGCCGAAGTCCGTTGCGACGGCGCGGCAGACGCTCGACGAGGACGCGCGCGAGGCCGAGAAGGCGCTGGCGCCTGTGCTCGGCATCGGTAAGGATATTCTGAAGCTCACGGCAGACTGGAATCGCAAGATCAGCGCGCATCTCACGGCCCACAAGGTCAACCCGGAGGGCAAGGAGCCCAACAATCAGAAGGTCAAGGTCAGCTTCGCGATCAACCGACGGGGTAACGTGCTTTCAGTCGACGTTGTCGAGTCGTCCGGGGATGCAGCTTACGATGCGGCTGCGATCTCGATTGTCCGCAAGTCCGATCCCATCCCGCAGCCGCCTGCCAGCCTGACCGACGACCGGTTCGAGCGCACCGTCGACATCATCTTCACGCCGCCGGACGCAAAGAAAAAGAAGAAGACGGCTCAGCGCCAGTAGAACCTGATCCCGACATAGACCACGACCAGGCAGGCGAAGATCAGCGCCACCGGGAGCGGCCGTTTCTGGCTTGCGCCCGCGGTCGCTGCCCCGAAGAAACTGGCCTTCTTCGGTTTCGGGTCTGGGCGACGGAAAGCGGTAACATTGTCCGCCGCCGGTTCGGCCGGACGGGGGCGGACGTCAGGCGGGGTTCCCGCGCCGCCCATCTCGGCATAGTAGGCCTTGTAGATGGCGCCGATGGTGGCCTCGGTCGCCTCACCCTCGTTCATCTGCGCCTGCAGGTTCTTGTAGCTCACGAGGAACTCCTGCGCCCCAGGAGGCAGCGCGGACGACCCGTTGAGCTTGGCCATCATCTTCCAGGTGGCGAAATCCGCGCGGGCGCGGGTATCGGCGCGTCGCGCGATCAGCATATCGGCAGCTTTGACCAAGTCGGCCTCGAGCCCTTCGGCTTGTGTTCGGGTGTGTCGCTGTTCAACTACGCATTGCCGGTCAGAATGAGAACACCCTGAATCACATAACCGGTCAACGTTCGCAGTATTGCTGAAATAACATCAAGATTTAGACCGAACTGGGAGCCCGCCAGCGGTAGCAGGATCAGCAGACCGATCAGGATCAGCATCCCGAACGGCTCGAGCCGCGCCAGGGGCAGGGCGAGCGGCCGGGGCAGCAGCCCGACCGCGACGCGTCCGCCGTCGAGCGGCGGGATCGGCATCATGTTGAACACCGCCAGCACCGCGTTGATCAGCAGTGCGTTCTTGAGATTGTCGAAGATCCATTGCGCCGAGTTGGCTGGAGCCCAGGGCAGGGCGTGCAGGGCAAGAGCTGCGGCCAGCGCCAGCAGGATGTTGGTGGCGGGCCCGGCCAGCGCCACCCACACCATGCCGAGCCTGGGGGCGTTGAGCTTGCGGAAATTCACCGGCACAGGCTTGGCATAGCCAAACAGGAACGGCGAATGCGCGAACAGCAGCATCGCCGGCAATATCAGCGTGCCGAACGGGTCGATGTGCCTGATAGGGTTGAAGCTGACACGGCCGAGCTGCCATGCCGTGTCGTCACCGAGACGATATGCGACGAAGGCGTGCGCAGCCTCGTGGAAGGTGATGGCGAGCACCAGCGGCAGCACCCACACCGAGAGGTCATACAAAGAAATGTTCACGGCTCGTCCGTCCCGATTTGCCTGCGGTCTTGCAGCCGACCCAGCCAACCGGTGGTGCAGCAACGCTTCACCTCAACATAGGGTGGCCGGTTCCGAAATGCCACGCCGCAAATAATCGGCGAGACCGGCGGCCATGACGTCGAGCCTTGGCGCCGGATGAGCTACGTCGGGATCGTCCCCTCATATCGGATCATGCCGTCCTCGATCGTCACCCAGCCCATCTTTTCGCTGACCCAGATGTGCTCGGTCGGCACAAACGCGTTGCGATCGTCGAAGGTCGCCAGTGCGACGCCAGCCAGCGTGCCGTTGCGCCGCCAGGCGAACAGGCGCGTGCCGCAGCGCTTGCAGAACACGCGGTCGATGTGCTCGGATGACGCATAGCGCTCGGTGTCGCCCTCGACGGTCAACGCGCGCTGGTCGAATTGCGCACGGGCGAAATAGGGCGAGCCCATCGCCTTCTGGCAGAGGCGGCAATGGCAGATGCGGACGTTGAGCGGCTCGCCCTCGGTCTTGAATCGCACCGCGCCGCACAGGCATCCGCCTTCCCGGATCATGCGACCCGCCACTCGGCGACCTGACGCGCCATGCTCCAGTTTAGCTTGTCGAGTTCGCCATCCATGTCGGAACTCCTGCGTCTGGTGTTGGTGAAGGCGGCCCAGCAGAAGCCGCCATGGGTCCGTGCCGCAATCGTGCTGGTGCCCGGCAGGCTGCCATTGTGCCACCAATTGTCTGACTTGTTGACGCAGAAGCCTTTGGCGTAGTTGGGGCTATCAGCGGGTGCGGTGGTCATGATCTCTATGGTGCGCAGCCGTAGGATGTTCACGGGCTTCGTGTAGCCGTCGACATGCATCAGAAACTGAACCAGGTCCGCCGGCGTCGCGATCCAGCCGCCGTGGGAATCCATCCGCGGGACGTTCATGCCGTAGGGATTTTCGCCCTGGCCGTAATAGACGACTTCGCCGTCCTGGCGCTGCTCGCGCGTGTCGCGCGCGATGGTCATGTCGGTGACGCCGCAGCGTGCGAGCACCTCGCTGCGGACATGCTCGGCATAGGATTGGCCAGTGAGCTTCTCGATGACGCGCCCCAGCACGCAATAGCCGAAATTCGAGTAGGCGTAGCGTTGGCCCGGCAAGAGGTCCAGCGGCCGGTTGGCGAGCGTCCAGGTGATCAGCCCGGCATGATCCATCCGGGTATGCGTGAACATGGGATCGCGGTTGTCGTTGCTCCAGCCGCCGGCGGTGTGCGTCAGGAGATGCTCGAGCGTGATCTGGTCGATACCGGCAGAGTAGGGCGGCGGCCCGTATTCGGTGCCGAGCAGCGCGCCGGGGCCGAACACCCGGTCCGTCAGCTTGAGGCGGCCCGCCTCGATCAGGCGGAAGATCGTGACCGACGTGATCATCTTGCTGACGCTGGCAATCCGGAACAGATGCCGCGGCGTCACGGCCTCGTTCCGCTCGATATCGGCAACACCGAAGGCGTCCTCGTGGACAACAGTGCCGGCATAGCCGATCGCAAAGGACAGCGCCGGCACGCCATATCTGTCCATGAAGCTGTGCGCGAGCCGTGCCATGGCGTCGCGCTCGGCCGGCGACGGCGGGCCGATGTTCGCCGGGTTGGGCGTGAGTTGCGCAAGCGCATCGTGCGAAAGCAACGGCAGCGCGCTCGCCGCGAGCTTCACAAAATCACGCCGCCCAAACCGCATGGTGCGCCCCTTCGGACGGCCGTTGCCTCAGTAGGTCGCCCGTCCGCCGGAGATATCAAACACCGCGCCGGTGGAGAAGGCACAATCTTCGGATGCGAGCCAGCTCACCATCGCGGCTAGCTCTTCCACCAGCACAAAGCGCGCTTTCGGAATCTTCGACAGCATGAAGTCGATATGCTGCTGCGTCATCTGGTCGAAGATCGCGGTCTTCGCAGCCGCGGGCGTGACCGCATTGACGAGGATGTCATGTGCCGCCAGTTCCTTGCCGAGCGACTTGGTCAGCGCGATCAGGCCGGCCTTGGAGGCCGAATAGTGCGAGGCGTTCGGGTTGCCTTCCTTGCCGGCGATCGAGGCGATGTTGACGATGCGCCCGTATTTCTGCTTGAGCATCGCGGGCACGATCGCCTTGCAGCAGATGAAGGGGCCGTCCAGGTTGATGCGCAGAACTTTGCGCCATTCCTCGAGATCGGTCTCCCAGACCGGCTTGTTGACCCCGGCAATGCCGGCATTGTTGACGAGGATGTCGATCTTGCCGAAGGCGGCAAGCGTCGCGTCGCGAGCCTGCTCGACGGCCGCGGTATCGGTGACGTCGACCTTGAAGACTTTTGTTTCGCCGCCAATTTCCTTTGACGTCTTCTCGGCCAGCGCGGCGTCGAAATCCCAGATCGCAACCTTGGCGCCGGAGGCGACGAAGCGCTGAACGATGGCGCGGCCGAAGCCCTGCGCGCCGCCGGTGACGATGGCGACACGGCCGTTGAGATCGATCTTGTTCATGCCAAATCCCCTTATCTATCCCCATGGTGAGGAGCGCGCACTTGCGCGCGTCTCGAACCATAGAGCCCGTGGCCTATCCCTCGAGACGTCGCTGACGCGCCTCCTCGGGATGAGGAGTGATCAGAGCATGTAGCCGCCGTCGACGACGAGGTCGACGCCGGTGGTGAAGGCGCTTTCGTCACTGCCGAGATAGACCGCCATCGACGCGATCTCGTCGGCGGTGCCGAGCCGGCCCATCTTCTGGCGGGAGACGAACATCTCCTTGCCCTGCGGCCCCTGCGCTGCGGCGCGGTCGAGCATCGAAGGCGTCTCGACGGTGCCCGGGCAGATGCTGTTGCAGCGGATGCCCTTGGTGATGAAGTCGAGTGCGACCGCGCGCGTCAGCAGCGACACCGCGGCCTTCGAGGAGCTGTAGACGTAGCGGTTGGCCGGCGGCCGCAGCGCAGCGCAGGAGGAGATGTTGACGATACTGCCGCCGCCGCCCGCGAGCATGTCCGGCAGGAAGGCTCTGATGGTCCGGTGCATCGACTTGACGTTGAGGTCGAACGAGAAATCAAAATCCTCTTCCGAACACTCCAGGATGGTGCCGTGGTGCACGAAGCCCGCTGCGTTGAGCAGGATGTCGACCTTGCCGACGCGCTTGGCGAAGGCGTTGACGTCGGCGGTGCTGCGCACGTCGAGCTTGGCGACCTCGGCGATGCCTTCCTTGGTCAGGCCCGCGATGCCGCTCTCGTTGATGTCGGTGGCGATGACGGTTGCGCCTTCACGCGCGAAGGCGACGGCGCATGCGCGTCCGATGCCTGCCGCTGCAGCCGTGACGACGGCGCGCTTTCCCTTGAGGCGGTCTGCCATTTTCTTCTTTCTCCTCGATGTGCTCAGTGCCGTAGCCCGGATGAGCGCGCGAGCGCGATATCCGGGAGCCGATGTCCCGGGTGTCGCTTCGCTCACCCGGGCTAAGTGTTCCTAATTCAGTGATTATCCCGCGCCACACCAAAGCTGCCGGCGACGTTCTGGTAGCGCGTGGCGAGCTCCATGCAGGCGCCGGTCGCGTGCTGGCCGACGGTGTTGCGATAAAGCTCCTGCCACGGCGTCTGGTTCGGCGGATGCTTGAAGCCGCCATTGGCCTTGAGCTCGGCGTGGCGCTTCTTCACCTCGTCGTCCGAGATGAGAATGTTGGCGCTGCCCTTGTTCAGATCGACGCGCACCTTGTCGCCGTTCCTGAGGATCGCGAGCCCGCCATTGGCGGCGGCTTCCGGCGAAGCATTGAGAATCGAAGGTGAGCCCGAGGTGCCTGACTGCCGGCCGTCGCCGATGCAGGGCAGGGACATGATGCCGCGCTTGATCAGCGCCGCAGGCGGCTGCATGTTCACGACCTCGGCGCCGCCGGGATAGCCGATCGGGCCGGTGCCGCGGATGAACAGCACGCAGCGCTCGTCGATCTCGAGCGAGGGATCGTCGATCCGCTCGTGATAGTCCTCAGGCCCCTCGAACACGACGGCGCGGCCCTCGAAGGCATTGAGATCGGTCGGATTGCTGAGGTAGCGATCGCGGAATTCCTTGGAGATCACGCTGGTCTTCATGATCGCGGAATCGAACAGATTGCCCTTCAGCACCAGGAAGCCGGCGTCCTTCACCAGCGGCTTGTCGTAAGCCCAGATCACGTCGTTGTCGGGCTTTGGTGCATTGGCGCAATTCTCGCCGATGCCGCGTCCGTTGACCGTGACCGCGTCCTCGTGGATGCGCTTGTGCTTCATCAACTCGCGCACCACGGCCGGCACGCCGCCGGCGCGGTGGAATTCCTCGCCGAGATAGAAGCCGGCCGGCTGCATGTTGACCAGCAGCGGCACGTCGTGACCGACCTTCTGCCAATCGTCGATGGAGAGCTCAACGCCGATGTGGCGCGCCAGCGCGTTGATGTGGATCGGTGCGTTGGTCGAGCCGCCGATCGCCGAATTGATCACGATACAGTTCTCGAACGCCTTGCGGGTCAGGATGTCCGAAGGCTTGAGGTCTTCCCAGACCATGTCGACGATGCGTTTTCCCGTCTCGTAGGCGATCTGGCCGCGCTCGCGATAGGGGGCGGGGATCGCCGCACAGCCCGGAAGCGAGAAGCCGAGCGCTTCGGCGAGCCCGTTCATGGTGGAGGCGGTGCCCATGGTGTTGCAATGGCCGACTGAGGGCGCCGATGACGCCACGATCTCCATGAACTCTTCATAGTCGATCTCGCCGGCGGCGAGGCGCTCGCGCGATTTCCAGACGATCGTGCCGGAGCCGGTGCGCTCGCCGTTGTGCCAGCCGTTCAGCATCGGCCCGCCCGACAGCACGATTGCAGGCAGGTTGACGGTTGCCGCCGCCATCATGCAGGCTGGCGTAGTCTTGTCGCAGCCGGTGGTTAGCACCACGCCGTCAAGCGGATAGCCGTAGAGGATCTCGACGAGGCCGAGATAAGCGAGGTTGCGGTCGAGCGCCGCGGTCGGGCGCTTTCCGGTCTCCTGGATCGGATGGGTCGGGAATTCCATCGCAATGCCGCCGGCCTCGCGGATGCCTTCGCGGACGCGATGGGCAAGCTCGATATGGTGGCGGTTGCAAGGGGAGAGGTCGTTGCCGGTCTGCGCGATGCCGATGATCGGTTTGCCGGACTGAAGCTCGGTGCGGGTGAGACCATAGTTCAGATAGCGCTCCATATAGAGCGCGGTCATGCCCGGATTATGCGGATTGTTGAACCATTCCTGCGAGCGGAGGTGGCGGCGAGCGCCATTGCCGGCGGGGGCATGCCCATTGGTTGGTTTTTTTGTCATTGGTTTCTCCTGCAATGCAAACGCACTGGCGTCCGTTTTATGGTATCGGCTTGTGCGATGCCCAACGGCGCGAGCGACGATTTGCCTGCCCGCTGGCGGGTCGTTTCCTCACAAATCCGATACTAGTCATGGCCGCTTGGTAACGCTACCATTTTGTTCGCAGCGCCTGTGCCTGAAGCGGCTGGCCGGTTGTCCGACCGCCGGGCCGACGAGCTTTGCCGCTCGATCACCTTGAAGCCAAGATCGAGCACCGGATGTTCCGGGCGCCGTCCGTCGATCGCGTCGATCAGCATGCTGGCGGCCGTGTTGCCCATCTCGTAGCGGTTGGTGCGCACGCTCGTCAGAGTCGGGACCGCGGAGGCCATGAATTCCAGATCGTTGAAGCCGACGATCGCGATCTGTTCGGGGATGGCGATCTCGCGGCGCCTGCATTCGAACAGCACACCCAGCGCGAGGTCGTCATTGGCGCAGAACACCGCATCCATGCCTGGCTCCCGCGCCAGGAGATCGGTGAACAGGGCGCCTCCGAGCGTCACCGAGGTCGGAGTCGCCGTCGTGACGACGAGGCGTTGCTCGAATAGTCCTGCGTCCTTCATGGCCGAGACGTATCCGTCGAGCCGCCGCTGTACCCGCGGATCCATCCGCGCGCCGACGAAGCCGATCTTGCGGTGACCTTGCGCGAACAGATGTGCAACCGCCGCACGGGCTGCGTCATAGTGCGAAAAGCCGATCATCATGTCGACCGGATGGGGCCCGATCTCCATGATTTGCACGATCGGGCAGTCGGCGGCATCGAGCATCGCGCGCGATTCCGTGGTCTGGTCGATGCCGGTGACGATCAGCCCGGCCGGCTTCTGCGCGAGAAACAGGCGCAGCAGCTTCTCCTCCTGGAGAATACTGTAGCGTGTGTTGGACAGCTGGATCGAGTAACGGCTGTTTTCGGAGGCGTCGTAGATGCCGCGCAGCACGTCGGAGAACACGTTATTGGTCAGTGACGGAATCAAGACACCGATCACCTCGGTGCGCTGCGAAGCCAACGCGCGCGCCGCCAGGTTCGGCACATAGCCGAGCTCCCTGGCCGCGCTCTCGACCCGTGTCCGTTTGGCGAGCGACAGCGCCTCGGGATTGCGGAAGAAGCGGGACGCTGTGATCGGGCTTACGCCGGCGAGCTCGGCGACTTCCGCCAGCCGGATTTTGCCTGACTTGGTGCGGTTTCGACCCATTTGCTGCTCTTAACACACTCACTGTCGCAAACAAAGGAACGTTGACAGCGCTACCAGCACGGACTAACCAAAGACAAATTGCCAAAACCGCACAAACTGCCGACAATGTCGCCCGCTAAGGTTGGGCTTCGTTCGGTGAAGTCTGAAAAAACAAGACGGTCGCGGCGCGAGATGCGTCGTGGACTTTCGAGGAGGGAGCTAGATGTCGTCTGTGCAAATCCGCGACGTGCGGAAATCGTTCGGCAATTTTGAAGTCCTGCACGGCGTTTCGATTCCGATCGAGGACGGCCAGTTCGTTGTCCTGGTTGGTCCCTCCGGCTGCGGCAAGTCGACGCTTCTGCGCATGCTCGCCGGTCTCGAGAATATCACCTCAGGCACGATCTCGATCGGCGACCGCGTCGTCAACAATGTCCAGCCGAAGGAGCGGGACATTGCGATGGTGTTCCAGAACTACGCGCTCTATCCGCACATGACGGTCGGCGAGAACATGGGCTTCTCGATGAAGCTGCGGGGCGAGAGCACCGAAGAGATCAACAAGCGCGTCAAGCGCGCCGCCGAGATCCTGGCACTGTCGCCGCTGCTCGAACGCTATCCGCGCCAGCTCTCCGGCGGCCAGCGCCAGCGCGTCGCCATGGGCCGCGCCATCGTGCGCGACCCGCAGGTCTTCCTGTTCGACGAGCCCTTGTCGAACCTCGACGCCAAGCTGCGCGTCGCGATGCGCACCGAGATCAAGGAGCTGCACCAGCGGCTGAAGACCACGACGGTCTACGTCACCCACGATCAGATCGAGGCCATGACCATGGCCGACAAGATCGTCGTCATGCATGACGGCATCGTCGAGCAGATGGGTACGCCGCTCGAGCTCTACGACAAGCCCGAGAACCAGTTCGTCGCCGGCTTTATCGGCTCGCCGTCCATGAACTTCCTGAAGGGGCATGTGCGCGTCAACGGCGTTGCGACCTTCGAGGGGCCGAATGGCGTGAAGCTGCCGCTCAGGAACGCGCCGGCGGCGTCCGACGGGCGTCCTGTCGTTTACGGCGTACGCCCAGAGCATTTCACCATCGCTGACGACGGCGCCGATGCCGAGATCGTCGTGGTCGAGCCGACCGGCTCGGAAACGCAGGTGTTTGCGAAGCTCGGTGGTGAGCAGGTCGTCGCGGTCTTCCGCGAACGTCACCAGTTCAACCCGGGTGACAAGGTCAAGCTGAAGCCCGATCCTTCCGTAATTCATCTGTTCGACGAGGCGACGGGCAAACGCGTGTAGCGACGCCGAAGAACTGCCCAATACAAGACGACCCAATACAAATATAAAATTTAGGGAGAGAACGATGAGCGATTTCGACAGGCGAAGTGTGCTTAAAGTCGGTCTGGGCGGCGCGGCGCTGCTGGCCGGCCCGGGCATCGTCCCGGTGCGCGCGGCGGAGTGGACCAACACGCCCGAGGCGAACGCCTCCATCCGCGTGCTGCGCTGGAAGCAGTTCATTCAGGCCGAGTTCGACAAATTCGCCGAGCAGACCAAGGCGTTTTCCGAGAAGACCGGCGTCAAGGTCAAGCTCGAGGCCGAGAGCTGGGAGGACATCCGCCCGAAAGCCGCGGTCGCCGCCAATGTCGGCGCCGGTCCCGACCTGATCATCGGCACGCTCGATGATCCCCACAAGTTCCCGGAAAAGCTGATCGACATGACTGACGTCGCCGACTATCTCGGCGCGCAATATGGCGGCTGGTATCCGGTTGCTGAACGCTACGGCAAGAAGGGCAACAGCTGGATCGCCATTCCCCAGGGCGCGACCGGCGGCTGCCTCAACTACCGCGTCAGTCACGTGAAGGCCGCCGGCTTCGATGAATTTCCCAAGGACACCGCCGGCTTCCTCAAGCTCTGCCAGGCGCTGAAGAAGAACAACACGCCGGCCGGCTTCGCGCTCGGCCACGCCACGGGTGACGCCAACGGTTGGTGCCAGTGGGCGCTGTGGGCCTTCGGCGGCAAGGTCGTCAACGAGAAGAACGAGGTCGTGATCGACTCGCCGGAGACGATCGCCGCGCTCGAATACGTCAAGCAGCTCTACGAGACCTTCATCCCCGGCGTGCTGTCGTGGAATGACTCGAACAACAACAAGGCGTTCCTCAACGGCGAGCTTAGCCTGACGCTGAACGGCATCTCGATCTGGACCGTCGGAAAGAACTCGACCGACCCGAAGCAGCAGGAGATCGCCAAGGACATGAACCACGCGCCGATGCCGATCGGGCCCGTGGGCGTGTCGACCGAGCAGCAGAACGTACTCGTCTATTACGGCTACAAGCACTCGAAGTATCCGAAGGCGGTCAAGGAATACATCAAGTTCATGATGGACAAGGCGAACTACGACGCCTGGGAGGTCTCCTCCAACGGCTACGTGTCGCCGCCGCTTCCGGCCTACAACGACAACCCGGTGTGGACCTCCGATCCCAAGATCACGCCGTATCGCGACTGCCTGAAGCGCTGCCGCGACAACGGTTATGCCGGCGATCTCGGCTATGCCTCCGCCGCCGTGATGGGCGACTTCGTCGTCGTCGACATGTTCGCCGAGGCGGCGTCGGGCTCCGTGACGCCGAAGGCGGCAGCCGCACGCGCAGCCGAGCGCGCCAAGCGCTACTACCAGGTCTGATCAGCTCCAATCTGCACGGCGTCCGGTTCGCCGGACGCCGCGACTTTTCGTCGAGGGGAATCCGACATGGCAGTTATGGCCGAGTCCACTGTCGCGCAGGCCAAGCGCAGCAGCTTGTGGACCAGAGCATTCGAGAGCCGGCATTTCCTCGGCGCGATGTTCATGGTGCCGGCGATCGCCATCCTCATTCTGTTTCTGGCTTACCCGCTGGCGCTCGGCTTCTGGCTCGGCATGACCGACACCAAGATCGGCGGTGCCGGACGCTACATCGGCTTCCAGAATTTCGTCTCGCTGGCGAAGGACTCGGTGTTCTGGCTGTCGGTGTTCAACACCATCTTCTACACGGTCGCCGCCAGCGCGGTGAAATTTGCTATCGGCCTCTATTTGGCGCTGCTGCTCAACGAGCGGCTGCCGATGAAGTCGATGATCCGGGCAATCGTGCTGTTGCCCTTCGTCGTGCCCACGGTACTCTCTGCGATCGCGTTCTGGTGGATCTATGACAGCCAGTTCTCGATCATCTCCTGGGTGTTGATCAAGGCCGGCCTGATCACACGCTATATCGATTTCCTTGGCGATCCCTGGAATGCGCGCTGGTCGGTCGTCGCCGCCAATATCTGGCGCGGCGTTCCTTTCGTGGCGATCACGCTGCTGGCGGGACTTCAGACCATCTCGCCCTCGCTCTATGAGGCCGCCAATCTCGACGGTGCCACCAATCTGCAGCGCTTCCGCCACATCACGCTGCCGATGCTGTCGCCGATCATCGCGGTCGTGATGACGTTCTCGGTGCTGATGACCTTCACCGACTTCCAGCTCATCTACACCATCACGCGGGGCGGGCCGATCAACTCCACCCATCTGATGGCGACGCTGTCGTTCCAGCGCGCCATCACCGGCGGCAATCTGGGCGAGGGCGCGGCGATCTCGAACGCGATGATTCCGTTCCTGGTCGCGGCGATCCTGCTCAGCTTTTTCGGGCTTCAGCGTTCCCGCTGGCAGCAGGGCGGGAGGGACTGACCATGACCACAGCGGACGACCAAAGCGTCGGAATGGACTATCTGGAAAGTTTTCCGCGGAAGTTTTTTCGCGTCTACCTTCCGCTCGGCCTGATCATCTTCTTCCTGCTATTCCCGTTCTACTGGATGGCGGTCGCGACGTTCAAGCCGGACGCCGAGATGTACGACTATGAAAAGTACAATCCGTTCTGGATTGTGCATCCGACGCTGGAGCACATCAAGAAGCTGTTCTTCGACACCGACTATCCGCTCTGGATGTGGAACACCGTGATCGTCTCGGTGTCCTCGACCTTCATCTCGCTGTTCGCCAGCGTCTGCGCCGCGTACGCGATCGAACGCCTGCGCTACAAAGGCTCGCGCTATGTCGGCCTTGCGATCTTCCTCGGCTATCTCGTGCCGCCCTCGATCCTGTTCATTCCGCTGGCGGCGATCGTGTTTCAGCTCGGGCTGTTCGACGGCAACCTGGCGCTGATCCTGACCTATCCGACCTTCCTGATCCCGTTCTGCACCTGGCTCCTGATGGGTTATTTCCGCACCATTCCCTATGAGTTGGAGGAGTGTGCGCTGATCGACGGGGCGACGCGGCTGCAGATTCTGATGAAGATCACGCTGCCGCTTTCGCTGCCGGGCGTGATCTCGGCGGGCATCTTCGCCTTCACGCTATCCTGGAACGAGTTCATCTACGCGCTGACCTTCATCTCGTCGTCCGAGAACAAGACGATCCCCGTCGGCGCGATCACCGAGCTCGTCAATGGCGACGTCTACCATTGGGGCGCGCTGATGGCGGCGGCCCTGACCGGCTCGGTTCCCGTAGTTATCCTTTATTCCTTCTTCGTGGAGTACTATGTGTCGGCGATGACCGGCGCCGTGAAGGAATGATCGCGGGGCCCGCCTTGAGAGCGCGCCAGGACGAATCGCCGAAATCGGCGCGTTCCGGCCAATAAAAAGGAGTAGGCTCTTGCACATTCTGGTTCTGGGCGCCGCCGGCATGGTCGGCCGCAAATTGTGCGAACGGTTGTTGCGCGACGGCCGGCTTGGCAAGAGCGACATCACCAAGCTGACCATGCATGACGTGGTCGAGCCGAAGGCGCCGGAAAAAGCCGGTTTTGCCGTCGAGACGGTGTCGAGCGATTTCGCCATGCCGGGTGCGGCCGAAAAGCTGATCGCCGGCCGTCCGGACGTGATCTTTCATCTCGCCGCGATCGTCTCGGGCGAAGCCGAGCTCGATTTCGACAAGGGCTACCGCATCAATCTCGACGGCACGCGGATGCTGCTCGATGCCGTCAGGCTCGCAGGCGGCGGCTACAAGCCGCGCGTGGTCTTCACGTCCTCGATTGCGGTGTTCGGCGCGCCGTTCCCCGATGCGATCGGCGACGAGTTCTTCCACACGCCGCTTCTGAGCTACGGCACGCAGAAGGCGATTGGCGAACTGCTGCTGGCCGACTATTCCCGCCGCGGCTTCCTCGACGGCATCGGCATCCGCCTGCCGACCATCTGCATCAGGCCCGGCCTGCCCAACAAGGCGGCATCGGGCTTCTTCTCCAATATTCTGCGCGAGCCGCTGGCCGGCAAGGAAGCGGTCCTTCCCGTGTCCGAGGACGTCCGCCATTGGCATGCCACGCCGCGCTCAGCCGTCGGCTTCCTGCTGCATGCCGGCACCATGGACCTCGCCGCGGTGGGGCCGCGCCGTAATTTGACCATGCCGGGCCTGTCGGCGACGGTTGGCGAGCAGATCGCTGCGCTGAAACGCGTCGCCGGCGACAAGGTCGCCGCCCGCATCAAGCGGGAGCCAGATCCTTTCATCGTCGGCATCGTCGGCGGCTGGCCGCGCAACTTCAATGCAAAGCGGTCGCTCGAGCTCGGCTTCACCACCGCTGAGAAGACTTTCGACGACATCATCCGCATTCACATCGAAGACGAGCTCGGCGGCAATTTCGTCGCGTGATCTCTGACTGAGCGGGTAAAGTGATGGCGAGCGTTGCTTGCATCGGCGAATGCATGGTCGAGCTCCGGCAGGCCCAGGGTGGACAATCCGCCGGACTTTCCGGCGGGCAGGGTGGCGGCCTCTACTCGCGTGGATTCGGCGGCGATACTCTCAACACGGCCGTGTACCTCGCGCGGCTCGAGGTCAAGGTCGACTATTTCACCGCGCTTGGCGACGATGCCCTGAGCGATGAGATGATCGCGGCCTGGACTGCGGAGGGCGTCGGCACGAGGCGCGTCGCGCGGCTGCCGGGCAAGCTGCCCGGCCTCTACATGATCCAGCTGGATGCGAAGGGCGAGCGCCAGTTCTTCCACTGGCGCGACAGTGCGGCGGCGCGCCAGCTGATGAATCTGCCGGAGACGGACGATCTCCTCAACTCCCTGATGAGCTACGACATCGTCTATCTCTCTGCGATCACGCTCTCGATCTACGACGCGGCCGGGCGCGAGCGCCTGTTCGCAGCGATCAAGCGTGCGCGCCTGCTCGGCACCCGCTTCGTGTTCGACACCAATTTCCGCGCGCGGGGATGGCCGGATCGCGACGTCGCGCGCGAGGTGTTTTCAGCCGCCTTCGCGGCTGCCGACATCGTGCTGACCTCGACCGAGGATCTGCTCGCCCTCTATCCCGGCGAAAGCCACGAACAGTTGATGGCGCGCATCCCGACCCCCGAGCTGGTGTTCCGGCTCGCGGAGCCGGTCAGCCTGCTGCGCTTTCCCGGGGGCCCCTACGAGGTCCGCGCCGAGCCCATGACCAAGCCCGTGGTCGACACCACCGCGGCCGGCGACAGCTTTGCGGCGGCCTATATCGCTGCACGGCTCGCCGGTTCCGACCCGGTCGAGGCCGCCCAGGCCGGGCACCGCCTCGCCAGCCTCGTGATCTGCTATTCCGGCGCCATCATTCCGGGTTATGCCATGCCACCGAAGAAACGGCACCGGCCGGCGACCACGCGTCAAGCGACCAAGTGAAACGAAAGCCAAGATGACCACGACTGCCCAACAGAACCACCTCGCCGCGCTGTTCAAGGCCGCGACCGTCATTCCCGTCCTCACCATCGAGCGTATCCAGGATGCTGTGCCGCTGGCGCGTGCGCTGGTCGCCGGCGGCGTCCGCACGCTGGAGGTGACCATGCGTACCCCCGTTGCGATCGAGGCGGCGAGGGCGATGATGGCCGAGGTGCCCGAGGCGATCGTCGGCATCGGCACGATTCTCAATCCGGCCGACTTCACGCGTGTCGAGAAGCTCGGTGTTGCGTTCGGCATCAGCCCCGGCTTGACCCCGGACCTGTTGAAGGCCGCCACCCATAGCTCCTTGCCGTTTGCGCCCGGTATCGCCACGGCGTCCGAGCTGATGATGGCGCTGTCCTACGGCTTCGACATCGCAAAATTTTTCCCGGCCGAGCAGGCTGGCGGCATCAAGGGGCTGCGCTCTCTGGGTGGGCCGTTCCCGAACGTGCGGTTCTGCCCCACTGGCGGGGTCGGCGAGGCCAATGCGGCAACCTGGCTCGCGGAGCCCAACGTGGTCGCGGTCGGCGGTTCCTGGCTGTGCCCGACGGCGGAGATCAGGGCCGGGAACTGGGCCGGCATAACTGCCATCTGCCAGCGCACCCTCCAGGCGCTTAAACCCGCGTGAAGTCTTGCCATCCCTGAGCTAAGACTTAGGTCAGCAAGAGACCGCCAGGGAGAAAGACCATGACCGCCAGCATCGTCGGATGGGCGCATACGCCGTTCGGCAAGTTCGACACCGAGACCGTGGAAAGCCTCGTGGTGAAGGTCGCCAATGAGGCGCTGGCGGATGCCGGCATTTCGGCTGGCGATGTCGACGAGATCGTGCTCGGCCATTTCAACGCTGGCTTCTCGCCGCAGGATTTTACCGCCTCGCTGGTGCTCCAGGCCGACCCGAAGCTGCGCTTCAAGCCGGCGACCCGGGTCGAGAACGCCTGCGCCACCGGCTCCGCCGCCGTCCATCAGGGCGTGCGCGCGATCGCGGCCGGCGCGGCCAGGATTGTTCTCGTTGTCGGCGTCGAACAGATGACGCGCACGCCGGGGCCGGAGATCGGCAAGAACCTGCTCAAGGCGTCCTATCTGCCCGAGGACGGCGACACCGTCGGCGGCTTCGCCGGCGTGTTCGGCAAGATCGCCAGCTCCTATTTCCAGAAATACGGCGACCAGTCCGACGCACTGGCGCTGATCGCGGCCAAGAACCACAAGAACGGTGTCGCCAATCCCTTCGCCCAGATGCGCAAGGACTTTGGCTTCGAGTTCTGCCGCGCCGAGAGCGAGAAGAACCCCTACGTTGCCGGCCCCCTGAAGCGCACCGATTGCTCGCTGGTCTCGGACGGTGCCGCTGCCCTGGTGCTGGCCGACGCGGAAACCGCCAAGGGCATGAGCAAGTCGATCGGCTTCCGCGCCACCGCGCACGCCCAGGATTTCCTGCCGATGTCCAAGCGCGACATCCTCCAGTTCGAGGGCTGCACGGTCGCCTGGCAGCGCGCGCTGGAGAAGGCGGGCGTTACACTGTCGGATCTCTCCTTCGTCGAGACCCATGACTGCTTCACCGTCGCCGAGCTGATCGAGTACGAAGCGATGGGGCTGACGCCGAGGGGGCAGGGCGCCCGCGCCATCAAGGAAGGCTGGACGCTCAAGGACGGTAAGCTCCCGGTCAATCCGTCCGGCGGCCTGAAGGCCAAGGGCCATCCGATCGGCGCCACCGGCGTCTCCATGCACGTGATGACCGCGATGCAGCTCGCCGGCCAAGCGCCCGAGGGCATGCAGCTCAAGAATGCAAAACTCGGCGGCATCTTCAACATGGGCGGTGCGGCGGTTGCCAACTACGTCTCCGTGCTGGAGCCGCTGAAGTAAGCTCCGACCTTGTGGGGTGGGCAAAGGCGCAGCCAGCGCCGTGCCCACCATCTTGTTTGCGCTAGATCATGGTGGGCACGCTTCGCTTTGCCCACCCTACGGCACTGATTGATTCGCGGGACATGCATCATGAGCAATGACTACGAAGATTCGCTGTCGATGGACGCACTCAACGATCGCATCGCGATTCTCGAGGACAATATCCGCCAGCTCATCGAGCAGGCCGCGGCCGCCTCGGGTGAGCAGAACGAGTCGCGGATCGCAGACCGCATCAACCAGCAGAACGAGGAGCTCGACCGTCTCCTCAAGGTTCGCGAATCCCGTCAGAAGAAATAGCCCTTAGCGGCCGGCGCATGCGGCCATACGCCGGCCGCCCTTGCGCATGCGCCGCCGCTGCCGTTAGCTGGACCGAAATCGCAGGGCTCGCTTGAGCCCGCGCAATCGGGAGTGAACGATGGGGCCGCTGAAGGGCATCAAGGTCGTCGACATGACCACCGTGTTGATGGGTCCCTATGCGACCCAGATGCTCGGCGACTATGGCGCAGACGTCATCAAGGTGGAGTCTCTGGACGGTGACGTCACCCGCCTGATCGGTCCGATGCGGCACGCCGGCATGGGCCCGGTGTTCCTCAACACCAACCGCAGCAAACGCTCGATCTGCCTCGACCTGAAGAAGCCCGCCGGCCGCGAGGCCGTGCTGCGCTTGCTGAAAGACGCCGACGTTCTCGTCTACAACGTCCGCCCGCAGGCGATGGCGCGGCTTCAACTGGGCTATGACGTTGTTTCCAAGATCAATCCGCGTCTGGTCTATGCCGGCGTGTTCGGCTTCGGCCAGGACGGGCCGTATGCTGCAAAACCCGCCTATGACGACCTGATCCAGGGCGCCACCGCGCTGCCGGCCTTGATGGCGCAGACGGGCGACGGCGTGCCGCGCTATGTGCCGAACGCACTGGTCGATCGCATCGTCGGCCTCACCGCCGTGGGCGCGATCTGCGCCAGCCTCGTGCATCGCGACCGCACCGGACGCGGCCAGCGCGTCGACATCCCGATGTTCGAGACCATGGCCGGCTTCGTCATGGGCGACCACATGGGCGGGCTCACCTACGAGCCCCCGCTCGACAAGGGCGGTTACGCCCGCCACCTCTCGCGCGATCGCCGGCCCTACAAGACCTCGGACGGTTATCTCAGCGTCATCGTCTACAACGACAAGCAGTGGGAGAACTTCTTCAAGGCGACGGGACGCGACGACCTGCGGGCCGACGCGATGTTCGCGACATTCGCCGGCCGCGCCGCCAATATCGACGTCGTCTATGCCGAGCTCGCGCGCATCTTCGAGACGCGCAGCACCGAGGAATGGATCGACCTGCTGACCAAGGCCGATGTGCCCGTGATGCCGATGCACGACCTCGCGTCGATGCTGCATGATGAGCATCTGGAGGCGACCAACTTTTTCCCGGTGGTGAACCATCCAACAGAAGGGCCGATCCGGAGCATGAGGGTGACGGCGACCTGGTCCGAGACCGGGGCCGAACCGGTGCGGCTCGCGCCGCAGCTCAACGAGCACGGCGCGGAAATCCTGCGTGAGATCGGCTATTCCGCCGACGAGATCGACGCCATGGTCCGCGATGGCGTCACCCGTTCGCCGCCCCGGAATGACGATGCACTGGTGCGCCCATGAGCTTTATCACCGGCGTCGGCCTCACGCCTTTCGGCAAGCACGAAGGCTCGTCCTCGCTGGACCTGATGAGCAAGGCCGCGCAGGCCGCGCTCGACGATGCCGGGCTCGAGCGCGCCGAGATCGACGGCATCCTCTGCGGCTACTCCACCGTTTCGCCGCACATCATGCTGGCGACCGTCTTTGCCGAGCATTTTGGCATCCGCCCCAGTTACGCCCATGCCGTCCAGGTCGGCGGCGCGACCGGGCTCGCGATGACCATGCTCGCCCATCATCTCGTCGAAGCAGGCGTCGCCCGCAATGTGCTCGTCGTCGCAGGCGAGAACCGTCTCACCGGACAGAGCCGCGATGCCTCGATCCAGGCGCTGGCGCAGGTCGGCCATCCCGATTACGAAGTGCCGCTCGGACCGACGATTCCCGCCTATTACGGCCTGGTCGCGAACAGGTACATGCACGAATACGGCGTGACGGAAGAAGACCTTGCCGAATTCGCGGTGCTGATGCGCACCCACGGCTGCACTCATCCCGGTGCGCAATTCCAAGATCGCATCGAGGTCGCCGACGTCATGGCCTCGAAGCCGGTGGCGATGCCGCTGAAGCTGCTCGATTGCTGCCCGGTGTCCGACGGCGGCGCAGCCTTCGTCGTTAGCCGCGAGCGGACCGGAGAGGCCGGCGTGCGCATTCGCGGCTGTGCCCAGGCCCATACCCATCAGCACGTCACTGCAGCGCCCGCCCTGAGCGAGCTCGGCGCGGAGATCTCCGTCGGCCGCGCCAAGGAGGCGACCGGCCTTGCGATCTCCGACGTGCGCTACGCCGCGATCTATGACAGCTTTACGATCACGCTCGCGATGCTGCTGGAAGACCTTGGCCTTGCTGGCCGGGGCGAGGCAGCCGCGCGCGTGCGCGCAGGCCATTTCAGCCGCGACGGCGCGATGCCGCTGAACACCCATGGCGGCCTGCTCAGCTACGGTCATTGCGGCGTCGGTGGCGCGATGGCGCATCTTGTCGAAACGCATCTGCAGATGACGGGGCGGGCGACGAATCGTCAAGTGCGTGACGCCTCGATCGCGCTCCTGCACGGCGACGGCGGCGTGCTGTCGTCTCACGTCAGCATGTTCCTGGAGCGGGTGCGATGAGCGAGCGAATCGCGGATTGGACCCAAGGTGTGCAAGTCATCACCTTTCAGACCTGCACCTCCTGCAGCCATGTGCAGTATTTCCATCGCACCTTCTGCGCCGCCTGCGGTGCGCCCGATCCGCGCGAGCAGCGTGCCAGCGGCAAGGGCAGGGTCTACGCGACGTCGCTGGTCTGCCGCGCCGCGACGCCTGAGACGCGGTCGCACGTGCCCTTCAACATCCTGCTGGTCGATTGCGCCGAGGGTTTTCGCATGATGGCGCATGGTGAGAATGATCTCGCCATCGGCGATGAGGTCAGTGCGAGCTTCAAACCGTTCGCTGGCAGGCTGGTGCCGTTCTTCGCCAAAGATGGATAGTGAAATTTGGATGCTCGAATGTAGCCCGGATGGAGCGCAGCGAAATCCGGAATTTTCACCTCACCGATAGACTTTCCCGATTGCGCTTCGCTCCATCCGGGCTACTGCAAAGCCAGCGGTGGGATTCGTCATTCGGGGGCGGTCCTGAGAGACCGAGCCTGGAACGGGAATTCTGGGCCTGGCCTGTGCGAGGGCCACCCTGGAATGACGAAAGCTCTCACCCGACTCTTAACTAGCGCCCGTAGAACAGGATGCTGGCGATGACGAGCATCGCCATCACCGCCAGCATATGCGCGAGCGCCTCCGAGGCCGCCCCCTTGGTGGCTTCCTTCATGCCATTTTCTCCCTAGACTTGGGCGTGACTCATCGATGCGCGGTTAGCGCCTAACGGCCAATTGTTTTTACTCGGAACACCCCTTGCGAGTATCCGCCGCGATCAAGTCCCCACGCGGCGAATATCGACTGTACCAAGGTCGTTCAGCAATGCGGCGGCATTTTGACTCGATGTTGTTGCTCCTGCGGACGCGCAAGAATACAGTTTCGTGGAACTTTCGCCGCTAACGACAAAAAGCATTAAAGGCTTAGGGAAAAACTTCAGGAAAATCATGGCCCGCATCAACTACAGCGACCCGTCCAAGGCATCCGACCGCACCCGCGAGATCCTCGACAAGAACCGCAACGCCAACATCTTCCGGATGATGTCGCATTCGCCGAGCTATTTCGAGCAGTACTGCCGGCTCGGCGGCGCCATCCGTCACAAGGGCGAGCTCGATCCGATCGTGCGCGAACTCGCGATCACCCGCACCGGAATTTTGTGCGAGGCGCCGTACGAGATCGTCGCGCACAAGCGCATCGGCAAGAATGTCGGCGTCACCGACGAGCAGAACGAAGCGCTCGAGAACTGGCAGGACGCCAAGTGCTTCGACGAGGTGCAGCGTGCCGCGCTCGCCTTCACTGACGAGATCGTGAAATTGAACAAGCCGACCGCGGCGATCTTCAACGCGATCGCATCGAAGCTGACACCCGCCGCACTCGTCGAGTTGCAGCTTTCGGTCGGCTTCTACATCATGACGTCAAAGTTTTTGGAGACGTTTGAGATCGATCTTCAGCCGGTCACGGAAGTGGTTGGCTGATCCAAAGCCGCGGCGAGGGATGCCGATGACAATCGATGAATATGCGGCCTGGGCCGCCACCGTTGCAAAAGTCGATGAGCATCCGTCCAACGAACGGCTGTCCTATCTGGGCCTCGGTCTCGCCGGCGAATCCGGCGAGGTCGCCGAGCACATCAAGAAGCTGCTGCGCGATGACTGGCTCGACCAGGCAGGCCTCGTCGAAGAGCTCGGCGATGTCATCTATTACTGGGCCTGCCTATGCGCAGCGACCGGCCAGCAGCCGTCCGAATTGCTCAAGGCGAGTGCGGCCAAGATCAATCGGCGGATCAGTGAGGCGGCGGGCCGCTAGGCCGCTCAGGTCGAGGTCAAGATATCCACCCTGGCGTTGGCGACGATCAGACGGTCGGCGAGAAGCTGCGCAAGATTGCGCATGATGCGTTCGCTGGCGTGCGGGTGCTGCTTGCGGAAGCGCTCGAACGCTTTCAGGGGCGCTTCGAACGCGGTCGCCGCCATGTCCACGAACACGTCGGCGGAGCGAGTGGTCTCGATCAGGGCCATTTCGCCGAAGGCCATGCCGGCGGTGAGCGTCGCCAGCCGCACGCCGTCGGGCAGCGTGACATGCACGGCGCCGCTGCGCAGGAAGAACAGAGCATCGGCGGGATCGCCCGTGGTGAGGATCTTTGTCCCGGATTGATAGGTCCGGATCGTGCAGATCGAGGCGAGGTCGGTCAGCTCTTCCTCGCTCATGCCGGCCAGCAGCGGCTGTTCGGCAAGCTCGGTGGTCTCGTGGAAATCGATCGAGCCTCCGTACCGATAGATGATCTGGTCTTCGGCCCATTCGATCGCGGTGTCGAGCAAATAGAAGTCGCGGACGTTCTTGAGCTCGGCGGTCCATTCCCGCAGGCTGTCCCATTCCTTGGAGGCGCGCCTGACGCCGGACAGTACGACGGTCACATTCAGCGCCGCCAGCTCCTCGAACGCTTCGGCCACCAGCCGCGCCCCGGCGCGCGTGGTGGAGGTGACGCGGTGGAGATCGAAGATCACGAATTGCGGCCGCGGCCGGCCCGCAAGGCGGCGCGAGACATAGTCGACCGCCGACAGCGACAGTGTGCCGACCAGCTCGATGATCCGCACCTCCTGCTCATGCGCCGCGAGAATATCGCGCTCCTGTGGGCGGCGCACGCGCCGCGACGGGCTCTTGCCGATGTCGTAATCGGCGATGACGGCATTGCGAGCATCGTCACTACGGTTGAGCATGTGCAAATCGTAGTGCGAGGACAGCGCCTCGCAGACCTTGATGCCGCGCACGCTGTTGCCATGCTTGTCGAGCCTTGGCGAATAGCTGCCGAGCCCGAGGCGCGCGGGGAGGGCTGCGAGAATTCCGCCGCCGACGCCGCTCTTGGCGGGGATGCCGATCCGGTAGATCCATTCGCCGGCATAGTCGTACATGCCCGACGACGTCATCACCGACAGCGTGCGCGAGATTGCGTAAGGCGTCAGCACCTGCTCGCCTGTGACCGGGTTGACGCCGCGGTTGGCGAGCGTTGCCGCCATCACCGCGATGTCGCGCGCGGTGACCAGCACCGCGCATTGCCGGAAATAGACGTCGAGCACGGCAGCGACATTGTCCGAGATCACCGCGTTGGTCTTGAGAAGATAGCCGATGGCGCGGTTGCGGTCGCCGGTCTGGCTTTCGGAAGCGTAGACGGCCTCGTCGACGGCGAGGTCGCGGCCGGCAAAACGACTGAGCGCGAGGCGAATTTGCTCGAAGGCGTCCGTACCCTTGCTGTCGTGGATCAGCCCCGTGCAGGCGATCGCGCCGGCATTGACCATCGGGTTGAACGGATGGTTCTCCGAGTTGAGCCGGATCGAGTTGAAGGGATCGCCTGAAGGCTCGACGCCGATCGCGCTCTCGACCCTGTTTGCGCCGAGCAGGTCCAGCGCGAGTGCGAACACGAACGGCTTTGACATCGACTGGATGGTGAAGGGCGCCCTGGAGTCGCCGACCTCGTAGACATGACCGTCCAGGGTCGCGAGGCTGATGCCGAAACAGGCAGGATCGGCCTTGCCGAGCTCGGGAATGTAGTCGGCGACCGCGCCCGAGGTCTCCGCCGAGAATTCGCTGAGGCAATTGTCCAGAAACCGCAGCAAAGGCGGCTTGGAGCGGGTCCAGGCGGTGGCGAGAGGCGAAAGCTGTTTCATCGCCTCTCTTTGTGCAACGCAATCAGGGCACGCGCAACCCGTCCGGCACCATGGTCTGCCGCCGGACCAGCAGCAGGGCGAGCAAAACCGTGGGGACGAGGATGGCGAGGCCGAGCAGCGTCACCTGCATCTGCGACAGCGGCATGATGCCGCCGCCGGGGGTGGCCACCACGAACCCGCCGATCACCAGCAGTACGCGGATCGGCCATTCCAGCGCACCGGCGCCGCGGAGATCGCCAACGAAGGGCTGGTAGCCCTGAATGCCGCCGCAGATGAACAGCGTGCCGAACGCCGCGAGCGCCATCAGCCCGAGACCGGCGAGATAGGGGCTCGGCCCCTGCAGCACCAGCGCGGGATTGAGCACGAAGAAGAACGGGATGAAATAGATGATGCTGCCGACCCACATCGATTCCCAGCCCGTCTTCATCGCCGGCGAACCGGCAATGCCTGCGGCCGCGAACGAGGCGATCGCGACCGGCGGGGTGATCGACGACAGCATGCCCCAGTAGAAGATGAACATGTGCACGGCCATCTTGTTCAGCCCGAGTTTCTCCAGCGCCGGTGCGACCAGGATGGCGAGGAAGATGTAGCAGGCCGTCGTGGTCAACCCGAGGCCGAGGATCAGGCTGGTGAGGGCGCACATGCCGAGCAGCAGGAACGGATTGTCACCGGCAATGCGCAGCAGGTCGTTGGCAAGGCTCGACACCACGCCTGTCATCGAGAAGGCGCCGATCAGCAGGCCGCAGCCGGCGAGGATGCCGACAAGCTCGACGAAGGTGCGGCCGTTGACCTCGAGGAATTTGCCGATGGTCGCGACAGTCCAGCGCGTGTCCTTCGAGAACAGCTGGTTGAGGACCAGAAGCAGGGCGGTAGCGTAGAACGGCGCATGGCTCTCGCGCTTGAAGTAGAGCAGCATCACGATCAGCAGCGCGATCACGAAGACGTAGTACCAGCCGTCCTTGATTGTATCCATGACCCGCGGCAGCTCCGCGCGCGGAATGCCCTTCAGCCCGTGTCGTGCGGCGTAGGAATCGACCTGCATGAACAAGCCGACGTAATAGAGCGCGGCGGGAATGATGGCCGCAATCGCGACGTCGGCGTAGCTGACATTGAGGAACTGCGCGATCACGAACGCGGTCGCACCCATCACCGGCGGAGCCAGCACCGCGCCGGTCGAGGCACACGCCTCGATCGCGCCGGCGTAGGAGGCGCGGAAGCCGCTCTTCTTCATCACCGGAATGGTCATGGTGCCGGCGGTGAGCACGTTGGAGATGATCGAGCCCGACATCATGCCGAGCAGGCCGCTGGCGAAGATGCAGACTTTCGCCGCGCCGCCGCGGAAGGTGCCGCACAGCGCGAAGGCGAGATTGATGAAGAACTTTCCGGCGCCGGTCATCATCAGCGCCGTGCCGAATACCAGGAAGCCGATCACGGTGTCGGCAAACGCCTGGATGGGAATGCCGAGCAGGCTCTCGCCCGACAGCACGTGATAGGCGGTCGCCTGCTCCAGCGTCGATTGTGTGCCGCGGAACGGCCCGAGCCAGCTGGATTCCGCGAACAGCGGATAGACGGTGAAGGGGAGCACGCTCAGTAGCAGGCTCCAGCCCCCGGTCCGCCGCAGCGCCTCCATCAGCATCACCCACATCACGAGACCCGCCGCGGTCACGCTGTTCGGCGCGCCGCCGAATTCCCAGCCGGCCTCCGCGGCTTTGCGCACGTTCAACATCAGCAGCAGCGCCGCGGCAAAAGTTACGACGAAGCAGAGAAGGTCGTACCAGGGAATGCGGTCGAGCGGCGCGCGCGGGGTTCCCGGGAAGATCAGGAACGTGAACGGCAGCATCAGGGCGATCAGGAGATAGAAATACTCCGTGTTGAGCTGGGTGTAGCCGACGAAGAAGCGCAGCGAGAATTGCTGGTTGATGCAGAGCAGGACGGTCGCGGCGGTCGCGACGACGAGCGTCCAGCGCCAGGCGCCGCGCAAGCTTCGCACGCGCGTGACCTCCGCTTCCTGCATGTTGGCGGCGGCGCCATGCGGGTCCTCGAACACGATCCGCTTGCCCTCGTCCTGCGGAGCGGTGGACTCTGAAGCAGACGACATGATCGACCCCGCGCGTGGGTTGCTAAGTGCTGACGAATGCGAATGGGTTGAAGCGGTCGGGCCGTGGGCTCCTCAACCTCTCCCGCTTGCGGGAGAGGTTGCGCCGAAGGCGCGGGTGAGGGCTCTCTCCTCTGGGGGAATCCCAACGTTGAGGCACCCTCTCCCCAACCCTCTCCCGCAAGCGGGAGAGGGAGCGCAGCTCGCGCGTGGCAACCATCAGGCCCATCGCGAAATTATTCCTCGAACCCGTTCGGCATGTCGGCCTTCGCAAGCGCTGCGGCACGCGCTTTCATCCAGCCGTCGAGAAACGCCTTGTCATCCGCAGGCGGGTTGGACTTTCCGTAGTCGGTCCACGCTGCGCCAAGCACCTCCTGGCGCTTGATCAGTCTGTTGTTGTGCGTGTCCTGCGCGTCGCTCCATTGCCCGGCTTCCTTCAGCGCCTTTACCGCGCCGGGATGCACCGGCACCACCCAGTTCTTGGTCTGGCGATCGGCCTCAAGCCCGCCGGCGCCGGGTGCGGCGTCCTTGTAGGAATCGTAGTTCACGATCATCGCTTTGGTGATCGCATAGACCTGGTCGGGGGCTTGCGAGGCGTAGGCGACGAAAATCGGGTAGGGGTAGTTGCCGAGCTCGATCGGTTTGTCCGGCGAGATGCCGGCGCCGCAGGTCGCGGTCTGCGGGAAGAAGAACGAGCCGACCTTCTGCATCCGCGCCCAGCCTTCCTTGTCCTTGGCGGGCAGCGGCGGCCAGATCAGGCCGCGCGGCGAGGTCTCGGCTTCCTTGGCGGGGCCGGTGATGGTGGTGCCGAAGGCTGCGTCGGTGTCGTTGTTGATCAGGCCCTTCCACATCGCGCCGTAGCTTGCGAACTCGACGACCTTGACGTCCTTCTGCGTCAGGCCGGCGAAGGCGAGCACCGCGAGCGAGTTCTGGTTCAGCGCCGGCGAGCCGACGACGAAGCCGACGCGCTTTCCCTTGAGGTCCTTGAGCTCCTTCACGCCTGTGTCCGCGGCCACGCCGAGCGTGCCGCAATTGCAGTCGACGGATGAGAGCATGATCTGGAGCGGTTGCGGGCCCCATTCCCTGGAGCCGAACTCGAACACGCCTTCCTGCGCGAAATAGGTACCCGATCCCATCGCGGAAGAAACCGCGCGCTTGGCGCGCAACGGCGCGAGACGCGCGACGTCGTTGCCTGCGGGGAGCACGCGCACGTCGGTTGAGTATTTGTCCTTCATCATTTTGCCGACGCCGACCGCGATGTTGAAGCCGGCGGTGCCGGTGTCATAGGCCGTGAACGTCAATGTCGCCGGCAGCTTGATGTCTTCGGCGGCTGCATAGCGTGTAGACGCAAAAGAAAGGCCCGCGACCAAGGCAGGCGCGAGCATGACCAGCCCACGACGCATGTTTCCCTCCAATGATCCTCGCGTTTGCCGCGACGATTTTCTTTCTTTGTTTGAAACAGGTTTTGTTTGAAACGGATCATGTCATCGCGATCAGGCGATGGCAACGGCGTACCGCGAACGCAGCAATGAGGCTGACAGATTGTCGCGGAAACGACGGGTAATGCAGTCAGTTCGCGACGATCGCGATCGTCTGTCCCTCGGCAACGACGTCGTCGAGCTTCACCAGAAGCGATGTGATCTTGCCGCTCGCAGGAGAAAGCACAGGGATCTCCATCTTCATCGCTTCGACCACCACAATCTCATCACCATCCGCAACGGTTCCTCCAACTTGCACGGGAGTTGAGCAGATGCGACCCGCGATCTCCGTGACGATCTTAATCTCTGGCATGCCATCGCCTTCTTCTTGTGGTCGCAAAATGCCTGAGGTAGTTTCTTCTGCAAGCGGAATTTAATTCCGCACAGCGGAACAAGCGGTAGGGATCATGGGACGACGTTCAGAGCGGTTGAGTAGGCAAGGTGCGCTCGCTGGCGAAGCCGGTGAGGGTGATGTCATCCAGGTGGTGTCGCGCGCGTTCGACGTGTTGCGATGCTTCGAGGGCCACGATAGCAGGCTCGGCAATCTCGAAATTTCAAACCGCTGCGGCCTGCCGCGCTCGACCGTGTCGCGGCTCACGCACACGCTAACGCGGATGGGTCAGCTCGTGTACCTGCCGCGCGATCAGAAATACCGCATCGGTCCAAGCGCTGTGGCGATGAGCGCCTCGATGATGAAGGGCGCGCAGCTGCGCAGCATGATCCGTCAGCGGCTCCAGGAAGTCGCTGAGCAATTGCCCGGCACCGTCGGCTTCGTGGTCCCCGATCGCTTCCATCTGGTCTATCTCCAGTTCGCGCGTTCGGCGACTGCACTGGGCCTGCACGAGGGCACCGGCAGCCGCATCTCGATGGCTTCGACCGCTGCGGGCGCGGCCTATACCGCGGCACTAGCGCCCGAGGTCGGCGATGCCTTCATCGCGGACATGGAGCGGGAAGCTCCCGAGGCTGCAAAGATCCTCAAGCCCCGCATCGAGGCCAACCGGCAGTCGCTGCGCGAGCGCGGCTATGTCGTGGCCTGCGGCTTGTGGAGCCCACATATCAACGGCCTCGCGATGCCGATCTGGTCGCCGCAGTACCAGACCTTCGTTGTCATCACGATCGGTCTGCTCTCGGCGATGTATGACGAAGAGCGTCTGCATGCCGAAGTCGCGCCGCTGATGCTCGCGCTCGGCCGCTCGCTCGGCAGCCTGATGGATGGTGCAGAGGGCGACGTATTCAACGCCCGCATCCCGCGCAAACCGGTCGCCATGGCCATGCACAACAATAACAAGCCGATCAATTCGGAGGGAGTGAATGAACTGGAAGCCGGAACTCGACGAGCTCGCCCGGCGCGAAGCCTTCGCGCGGGAGATGGGCGGCGTTGACAAGGTCAAGCGTCAGCATGACCAGGGCCGACTGACTGTTCGGGAACGTATCGACAGACTGACCGACAAAGGCAGCTTTCACGAGATCGGCGCCGTCTCCGGCGTCGGCGAATACGATTCCAGCGGCGAGTTGCAGAAATTGACGCCAGCGAACTGCGTGTTCGGCCGCGCGCGCGTCGAGGGCCGCACCGTCGTTGTGGTCGGCGACGATTTCACCGTGCGCGGCGGCTCGGCGGACGCGTCCATCTCCGCAAAACCGCTGATGGCGGAGGAGATGGCGCATGATCTCCGCCTGCCCATCGTCCGCATCATCGAAGGCTCCGGCGGCGGCGGCTCGGTCAAGACCATCGAGACCAAGGGCGCGGCGAACTTGCCGGGTGGCATCGGCGGCACACGCTGGTATCGCTTCACAACGGAGAATTTGTCGCGCGTGCCCGTGGTCGCGCTCGGCCTCGGCTCGGTCGCAGGGCTCGGTGCCGCGCGTCTTGCCGCCAGCCACTATTCCATCATGACCCGGAAGTCCGCGATGTTCGTCGCAGGCCCGCCGGTGGTGAAGGCGCTGGGGCAGGACCTCTCGAAGGAAGAGCTCGGCGGCGCCGACATCCAGACCCGCGCCGGCGCGGTCGATCATGCTGTCGACACCGAGGAGGAGGCCTTTGCCTGCGCGCGGCGATTCCTGTCTTATCTGCCGTCGTCGGTTGACGGGCTGCCGCCGACCTTGCCCTGCACCGACAATCCGGAGCGCACCGAAGAGGCGCTGATGAGCGCAGTGCCGCGTAATCGCAAGCAGGTCTACAAGATACGGCCGATCGTCGAACAAGTCGTGGACAAGGGCTCGTTTTTCGAGGTCGGCAAGAATTTCGGCAAGCCGATCATTGTCGGTCTCGCGCGGCTCGAGGGCAGGGCGGTGATGGTGCTTGCCAGTGACAGCTTTCACTATGGCGGCTCCTGGACGGCGGACGCCTGCCAGAAGGTGGTCCGCTGGGTCGACTTCGCCGAGACCTTCCATTTGCCGATCGTCTATCTCATGGACTGCCCCGGCTTCATGATCGGGCTCGATGCGGAGAAGGCGGGCACCATCCGCCATGGCGTTCGCGCCATGGCCGCGGTCAACCAGACCACGGTGCCCTGGTGCACGGTGATCCTGCGCAATGCCTTCGGCGTCGCCGGCGTGGTGCATCAGCCGGCCGACCGCTTCTCGATCCGCTACGCCTGGCCGTCGGCCTATTGGGGCTCGCTCCCACTGGAAGGCGGCATCGAAGCCGCCTACCGCGCGGACATCGACGCGGCCGAAGACAAGGCGGAGAAACTGAAAGAGATCGAGGACCGCCTTAACAAGCTGCGCTCGCCGTTCCGCTCCGCCGAAAAATTCTGGGTCGAAGAGATCATCGATCCCAGGAAGACGCGGTCGCTGCTGTGCGAGTTCGCGCGGCTGGCGGAGCCATTGCGAAAGCCAGGGCCGCCGGGGAATTTTTCGATCAGGCCGTAGCTTCAGCGGCCCCTGCGAGCCGCGGATGCCGACCTCAGCCCAATTGCATTTGGGCAAAATTGATCTAGCGCAACGCCACGCGTCCCATTGTCTGCAAGCGTCTCGTTTGGAACGAGGGAGAGACGTCATGACAAATGCGGGTAACGCGCTGCTTTGGACGGCTATATTTTTCTGTCTGTCGTTCGCTGCAATTTTTGTAGTCTGGTTTGCCGAGCGGTTGCGCGCGGGCTTCGTGAGGAAGCCGTAAAGCGCCCTGGGTTCGCCCCCTCGTCACCTGCTGACCGGACGGCGGATGCCTGCCGCCGGGCGGTGCCTTCGGCGTCGCCGGCATCTGTGCTCGCGCTTTGCCGTGGCAGCGATGACGTGACCTCAAAACAATAACGCGCTACGCTTCCCGGGCAAGAACAAGGGAAGCGCCAATCGTGTACGACTTCATTATCGTGGGCGGCGGCTCGGCGGGGTCCGTGCTGGCCCACCGGCTCTCGGCGAGGAGCGCCAACAAGGTCCTGCTCTGCGAGGCGGGACAGGACACACCGCCCGGAGACGAGCCGGCCGAGATCAGGGACAGCTATCCGGGGACGGCCTATTTCGATCCGCGCTTCCACTGGACCGAGCTCAAGGTCACGACCCAGATCGTCAGCCACAACAATCCGAACGAAGGACGTCCGCCCTTACGCAAATACGAGCAGGCACGCGTGCTTGGCGGCGGCTCCTCGATCAACGGCCAGATGGCCAACCGCGGCGCGCCGACCGACTACGACGAATGGGACGCGCGCGGCGCTGCGGGGTGGAGCTGGAACGATGTGCTGCCCTTCTTCAAGAAGGTCGAGCGCGACCTCGATTTCGACGGTCCCTACCACGGCAAGGACGGCCGGATCCCGGTCCGCCGAATCCCCAGGGAGCACTGGACGCGGCATTCGCAGGCGTTTGCGCAAGCCTTCCAGCAGGCCGGACATCAGTTCCTGCCCGACCAGAATGGCGAATTCGTCGACGGGTTTTTCCCGGTGACGCACTCGAACCAGGCCGAGCAACGCGTCTCGGCTGCCATGGGCTATCTCGATCGCGACACGCGCAAGCGCGCCAACCTCACGATCTCCACCAACACGCAAGTCAGGGAATTGCTGTTCGAAGGCACGCAATGCGTCGGCGTGAAGGCTGTGGTCGACGGACGAGAGCAGGAATTCCGCGCCCGCGAGATCATTCTCTCCAGTGGCGCCATCCATTCACCGGCGCATCTGTTGCGCGCCGGCATCGGCCCGGTCGGTCACCTCAAGGATATGGGCATTCCCGTGCTAATGGGGCTGCAGGGCGTCGGCCAGCGCCTGATGGATCATCCCTCGATCTCGCTGTCGTCCTTTGTCCGCCGCGGCGCGCGAATGAACGAGCACACCAGGCGCCACATGCAGCTTGGCTTGCGTTACTCGTCCGGGCTCCAAGGCGTACCGAAAGGCGATATGTTCGTCGTCCTGCTCAGCAAATCGGCCTGGCACGCCGTCGGTGAGCAGATCGGATCGCTGCTGACATTCGTCAACAAGACCTATTCCGAGACCGGACAGGTCAAGCTTGCCTCGCGCGATCCGGTCGTCGAGCCGATCGTCGAGTTCAACCTGTTGTCCGACCGGCGCGACCTCGATCGGCTGATGAGCGGTTTCCGCAAGATGGCGGCCGTGCAGATGAGCGACGTTGTCAGGGCCGTGACGGACAAGCCGTTCCCGGCCTCCTATACCGACCGCGTGCGCAAGATCGGCGTGGTCAACACCAAAAACAGGATTCTCACCAGGATCGCCGCGGCCCTGATGGACGGACCGGCAGTGCTGCGCCACTACATGATCGACAATTTCGTGGTCGAGGGCTTCACCTTCGACGACGTCATCAACGACGACGAGGCGCTGGAAGCCTTCGTGCGCAAGGCGACCATCGGCGTGTGGCACGCCTCCTGCTCGTGCCGCATGGGCCGGGTTGACGATCCGATGGCGGTGGTCGATCCAGAGGGGCGCGTCAAAGGCGTGCAGGGCCTGCGCGTCGTCGATGCCTCGATCTTCCCGGTGGTGCCGTGCGCCAACACCAATTTTCCGGTCCTGATGTCGGCGGAGAAGATCGCAGCCGCGATCATGCAGTGAGCTGGCATGGCTTTTCGCGCCGGCGACTGCCTTGTCGATGCTGACCCTCCAGGACCGCTAGTCGGACCGCAATAGCTGAAATGGTGGGCGAGAACGGTTCCGCGGCCGACGGTCTGGCGGACATGCGCCCGGGAGGCGGAACTTGGAACCCGGCTTGGGCGTTCTTTGCCAGATTTCGCCTTACGGCTGAGACAGGGCCGCTGATCGCGCGTCCCATCTCGGGGCCGGAGCGCATTTTCGGCGACGGAGCTTCACGGGGGTTCAATGATCAATTCATCGAGCCGGGCGCAAACCAGCGAGCCCGGAGAGTTGCCCAGGATTTCGACCGGCAGTGACGGTCTCGACGATATCCTCTACGGCGGGCTCGATCCCAATCGCATGTACCTCTACGAGGGCCGGCCCGGCTCGGGCAAGACCACAATGGCACTCCAATTCCTTCTCGAGGGCGCCCGTTGCGGTGAACGCGTGCTCTATATCTCCTTGTCGGAAACCAAGCGTGAGTTGACGCTGGTTGCACAGCGGCACGGCTGGTCGCTGCAAGGCGTCGACATCTTCGAACTGGTGCCGCCGGAGACGACGCTCGATCCGGAACGCGAGCTCACCGTCTTCCACCCCGCCGAAATGGAGCTGAGCGAAACCACGGGCCTGATATTCAAGGAGGTCGAGCGGATCAATCCCGCGCGCGTGGTGCTGGACAGCCTGTCCGAGCTGCGCCTCCTTGCGCAGAACCCGCTGCGGTACCGGCGCCAGGTTCTGGCCCTGAAGCACTTTTTCACCAACCGCAATTGCACGGTCATCCTCCTCGACGATCTCTCATCGTCCCAAGACGATCTGCAGCTCCATTCGATCGCGCATGGCGTGGTGATGCTCGAACAGCTCGCCATTGATTATGGGGCAGAGCGCCGGCGGCTTCGGGTGATCAAGATGCGCGGCATTCGATTTCGCGGCGGCTTCCACGATTTCACAATCGAGGCGGGAGGGGTGCGGATATTCCCCCGTCTGGTGGCAGCGGAACATCACACCTCGTTTATCGGTGAGTTGACGCCGAGCGGCAATGCGCAACTTGACCAGCTCCTGGGAGGAGGGCTCGAGCGCGGCACCAGTGCGCTGCTCTTGGGCGCCGCCGGTGTCGGCAAGTCGTCTCTCGCGCTGACCTATGCGATCGCGGCGGCAGATCGCGGTGAGCATGCGGTGTTCTTCGCCTTCGATGAAGGTCGCGGTACGGTGGAGGCCCGGGCTCGAACGCTGGGCCTGCCCCTTGAAAGCCATCTGCAATCGGGACTCATCCGATTTAAGCAAATCGATCCCGCCGAGATGTCGCCCGGCGAATTCGCCGCCAATGTGCGCAACAGCGTCGAAAAGGATAACGCCCGAATTGTTATCATCGACAGTCTGAACGGCTACCTCAACGCAATGCCGGATGAGCGATTTCTCATCCTCCAGATGCACGAGCTCCTGAGCTACCTCGGACAGAAAGGCGTGCTGACCGTCCTGATCCTCGCTCAGCATGGGCTGGTCGGTCCGATGGAGACGGCTCTCGATATCAGCTATTTGAGCGATGCCGTGCTCATGCTGCGCTATTTCGAAGTCGGCGGAGCGGTGCGGCGTGCCCTCTCGGTCGTGAAGAAGCGCAGCGGCAATCATGAAAATTCCATCCGCGAGTTTCGTCTTGGCAGTGCCGGCATCACGGTAGGTCCTCCGCTGAGCGGGTTCAGCGGCATCTTTTCCGGGAATCCACGTTACTCGGGCACGGAGATGCCGGAAGGGCTGTCGGAATGAGCGCCGACCGCGATCATTGCGTCCTCGTGTTTGCTCCGATCGGCCGCGATGGACCGGCATCGGTCGAGCTTTTCCGTAATTCGAATCTCCTGGCAATCAATTGTCGTGGTCTGCCTGAACTGGTCAGCGAGATGTCGGCGGGCGTGGGCGCGGTGCTTCTCGCCGAGGAGGGCCTGTTCGGAAAGGATACCCAGCCGCTGGCACATTGGATCGAGCGGCAGCCGCCCTGGTCCGACCTGCCCTTTGTCATTCTCACCAGCCACCGCGAGCAGCCGGCGGTGGTTGCCTGGCGCCGCAGCATCGTCGAGACGCTCCGCAACGTGTCGCTGCTCGAGCGCCCGGTTCAACCGATCACGCTGACGAGCGCAATTCAATCCGCAATGCGGGCCCGCCGGCGGCAATATGAAATTCGAACCTTGCTGCAGGCGCGCGAGCGGACGGCCCAGGAGCTCGAGAAGCTCGTGGTCGAGCGCACCCGTGCCCTCGAGGAGGCCAACAAGCATCTGCGGGCCGAAATGGAAGAGCGCGCCCGCGTCGAGGAGACCCTTCGTCAGGCCCAGAAGATCGAAGCCATCGGACAATTGACCGGCGGAGTAGCTCACGACTTCAATAATCTGCTGATGGTGATCTCCGGCGGATTGGACATGCTCGACCGGCAGACAGATCCCGATCGGCGGCGTCGGCTGTTGGAAGGAATGGTTCAGGCGGCGCAGCGTGGTGCGGGCCTGACCAGGCAGCTTCTGGCTTTTTCACGGCGGCAGAAGCTCCGGCCCGAGGCCGTCGACATCCCGGCGCAGATCGGCGGCATGCGCGAATTGCTCGATCGGAGCCTGAGAGGCGACGTTCACGTCGAGTTCGATTTTCCGGAGGGGCTTTGGCCGGTGGAGGTTGATCCGGGAGAGCTCGAACTGGTCATTCTCAACCTGGCCGTCAACGCCCGCGATGCGATGCCGAACGGTGGCACGATCGTCGTCCGTGGCGAGAACCTGGCCGGCCTGAACGAGAACGAGATCGCGGGCGATTACGTTCGCCTGTCCGTGGTCGACAGGGGCGTTGGAATGAGCCCCGAGATCCTGGCGCGGGTCTTCGAACCGTTCTTCACGACCAAGGACGTCGGTAAAGGCTCAGGCCTGGGGCTTGCTCAGGTCCACGGATTTGCGACGCAGTCACGCGGAATGGTTCGAATAAAATCGATCGTCGACGAGGGCACCAGCATCGAGCTCTATTTGCCGCGATCCAGGAATGTCCCCTCGGGTGAACGGCATCTCATCGACCTGAACAGGGCGCGTCCCAAGAGGGCTAATCATGGCCGGGTTCTTCTCGTCGAAGACGACGACGAGGTCGCCGCGCTGGTCAGCGAGATGCTTGCGCAGCTCGGTTACCAGGTCACGCGCGCGGCCAGTGCCGCGGCGGCTCTCGGTGCCCTAGCGGACGGCCGCTCCGTCGATCTGGTGTTTTCCGATATCATGATGCCGGGCGGCATGAACGGTGTCGAACTCGCGTCCGAGATCAAGAGAAGGCGAAGCGACATCCCGGTCCTGCTGACGAGCGGATACGCCGAAGCCGCGGTTCACGACGCCGAAATGGCCGGCATCCGGATCCTGTCGAAGCCCTACCACATCGACGAGCTCGCCGCAGCGCTCAGCGCTGCAAAGTTGGACTTTGCGACAACCGCAGGATCTGCCTTAGCGAAGACTCGGGGCTGACCATTCGCGCGACAATCAACGGCGGGGCTATGGCTTGCGGGCGCCCCTCCGCAATTGTGCGCTCGGCCATCGTGCCGCGGCGTACAACAATGCGACGCACGAATGCAACGCGGTCGCCTCTCGGTTGCGAAGACACGCATTCGTCCTCTGCGAGTTAAACATTTCCGCCGCTACGCTTGGGCTGTGATGATTGCCAAAATCGGCCCGCAAATGCAGCCACTTTCAGCCGCTATTTGAGACCATTTCAGCCAAACTGCTATTGGTTTCTTTGCAGGGGCAGGGACCTTCAGTTTGGAGCCCTGCAATGTTCAAGTCGGTTCTTTCCGCGTGTCTCGTCGTTGCCTTTAGTTTCGTCGCTTCTGAAGCACGGCCCTATCGCATTCATCAAGCAGCCGAATGCAACGTCACGATGCCCTGCGACTTCTCGTATTCGCAAACGCGCCGTGAGAGGACTTCCAGGTCGTTCCTAACTCCCAGGTCCTCACTCCAATCCTATCGCGCGACGCAACTGACAGCGGCCGACGCAGGCGGCGCCGCGACGGCGAGCCTCTCGGGCGGTCGCATCGTCGGTAGTCGTCCCGCAGGTTGCCCTTCCTCCTTCTGCGGCTGCGGGGCTGCTCTGCGCGTGTTCGGCCGTATCGTGCCGGAATTGAATCTTGCGTCGAACTGGCTGCGCTTCCCGCGGACATCACCCGCACCGGGAATGGTCGCAGCCCGACACGGACATGTGTTCGTCCTCGAGCAACACCTAAGCGGAGATACCTGGCTGGCTTACGACGCCAACTCGGGCGGACACGCGACGCGAATGCATGCGCGTTCATTGCGTGGCTACACGATCGTCAACCCGCGCGGCGGTTCGGTCGCTTGAGACGCCGGGCGACAGGTGCGTCACGAGACCTGGTGCGCCATCGCGCGAAACACCTTGTCAACCCCGCACTGAAGTAATATTCGTATTTACAGAAGTTCGGATAAGGCGTAGTTTGCGCGCATCCCAGCCTGCTACAAGGGCGTTTCGCGATCGTCACGAGACGTGGGCCGGGAGGCGGTGGCCGCGACTGCGTCGACGCGCTGGGCAGGCTGCAGGGCGGGTTTTCCCGTGAGCAGCTGCACACGCGGTACGACACGGCGCTGACAGCCTCCTCGTTCGGTCTCGATGGCGAGCGCACGCCAGGCATCGAGGACAGGGGCGGGGAGGTGCGCGGACGGCAAAATCGTGTGGTCCTGACGCCCGGGGTCTGTGCGTCAAGTCTTGTGGTGATGCTCTGCCCAACCGGGTCAGCACATCAGCCATCCGCAAGGCGACGGGGGCAATAGTGCATCGCTCCCCGGGGAGAGCGCGTCATAAGCCGTAAAACCATTCGCGCAGGGAAGGCCGGTTGCCGGCGTCACCTGTCGTCCACCCCGTGCGCGTCTTGCTCGCACACGGGACTACGGGTGCCAGCCGGCGCCCGGCCTTCCCTGCGCCCTTTCTTTCGAGAGGGTGCTAAGACTAGAGCAAAGCTCGGGCAAAATGAGTC